>DATCFW010000026.1:0-7002 GCA_036509295.1 Solirubrobacteraceae bacterium
GGCCGCCGCCGCGGCCGAGCCGCCGGCGTTCGTGGCGCTGGCGCCCGACGTCGTCGGCGGCGAGGATGGCGGCGATGCACCGGCGCCCGTGGTCGGCGCCGTGCCGGTGCCGGTGGGCGCCGCCGCCACGGTGCCCGACGAGCTCGTGGTCGGGCTGGCGGTGGTGCTCGATGCCCCGGTGGCGCCCGTCGTGCCGGACGAGCCCGAGGTGCCGGCGGCGCCCGAGGTGCCGGATCCGCCCGACAGCGCGGCCGGAGCGGTACCGGCGGAGGCGCCCGCCACCGTGCCACTCGGCGCCGCCGAGGTGGCGGGCGGCTGCGGGGAGGCGGCGAGCGCCGCGGCGTTGGCGGCGGTCAGTGCGGCGGTGAAGCTGGTGGCATCGGGCTGATGGATGCTGGAGAGCGCCCGCCCGGTCGCCGCGGGGCCGGTGCTGATGAATTTCATCTGTGCCGGCGCAGCCATGACCATCCCCTGCTTGGCGGCCATGTTCTCGATGCGCTGCTCATCGGACAGCTCGCTGACGCTCGCGCGGAGCTGCTCGTTCTGGCCCTGCAGCGCCGTGGCGCGATCGAGCGAGCGGCCGATGCCAGCGTTGAGCTTGAGCACTTCGACCTGCATCGCGACGATGCCGACGAGCAGGACGCCGAGCAGCGGGATCCACACCCGGCCCCGGATGATCCGATCGAGAAGGGCGTGCTCGGGGAGCGCCCGGACGTAGGCCGCCGAACGTGCGGGCCACGGGATCCGGGATGCGGTGCGCGCCGCGCGCTGGGCGCCGGTGCGACGGGGGCTGCGCCGGGGCGCGACGGGGCGGGGCGCGCTCGGACGCGGGGCGGCCGGACGCGTCGGGGCGGGGGCGGTGATCGCCGCCGCCACGGCAGCGCCGCGCGCTGAGCCGCCGAGGGGGCCCGAGACCCGGCGCGCCGTTCGCGGCGACACCGGGCGGGTCACCTCAGAGCGATGCCCGGCCGAACGAGCGCCGGGGCTCGCCGACGTCGCTGACCGCCGCTTCGCCGGAGCCGGAGCCTTCGCCGCGCTCGCCGCGGCGGCGGGCCGCTTGGCTCGCGTCGGTCGGTCCGGCGATGACTTCCGGGCGGCGGTACGGGCGGCGGGCGTGAGCGCGGACGGCGTCATGCTTGGGTGACCTCCAGCTTGCGGGCGGCACGCAGGTGCGCGGATCTCGATCGTGGATTGGCAGCGACTTCGCCCGGCGTCGGAGCCACGGCGCGACGGTTGAGCAGTTCGGCTTCGGGCTCGTGCCCGCAGACGCAGATCGGAAGCTCGGGCGGGCACACGCAGCCGCGGGCCCGGGCGACGAGGAATCGCTTGACGAGCCGATCCTCGAGCGAGTGGAACGAGATGGCCGCGAGCCGCCCGCCGGGAGCGAGCAGTTCCCACGCCGCCGGCAGGGCTTGCTCGAGTTGCGCCAGCTCGTCGTTCACGGCGATCCGCAGCGCCTGGAACGTGCGTTTGGCCGGATGCCCACCGGCGAACTGCGCCGGCACCGGCACCGCCGACTTGATCGTCTCGACGAGCTGCTGGGTGCAGCTGAACTCATCGCGCGCCCGCACGCGCACGATCGCCCGCGCGATCTGGGTCGCGTAGCGCTCCTCGCCATACTCGCGCAGCAGCCGGGCCAGGCGGCGTTCCTCCCAGCCGTTGACGATCTCCGCCGCGGTGACGTCCTGCGTCGGGTCCATCCGCATGTCCAGCGGCGCGTCGTACGCGTAGGAGAACCCGCGAGCCCACGTGTCCACCTGCATCGAGGACATACCCAGATCCATGTAGACGAGATCCGCCCGCAGCCGCTCGTCGCGCAGCTCGTCCAGCGCGGTGACGAAGTCGGCCCGGATGAACCGGGTCTCGCACGGGACCTCGGCCGCCAGCGCCTGGAACCGCTCCTCGGCGATCGGATCGCGATCGACCCCGATCAGGATCCCGGCCGGGCCGATGCGGTCAGCGATCAGCCGCGCATGCCCTCCCCCGCCGACGGTGCAGTCGACGGCGATCTCACCCGGCCGCGGGTCGACCAGGTCGATCAGCTCGCCGGCGAGAACCGGGGTATGGGTCTTGGTCATGTCAAGGAGTGTTGCCAAGGCTCGCAGCGAGGTCGGGGATACGGGTGAGAACCTGTTCGAAGTTCTGCGCATAGCGGACGCGATCCCAGATCTCCAGGCACTCTCCGGAGCCGGTGACGACCACCTCCTTGTTCAGGCCGGCGTAGTCCAGGAGCGGGGTCGGGATCATCACGCGGTTGGCGGCGTCGAGCTCGGTGTCAAACGAGGCGTTGAAGAAGAAGCGCTTGAGCTCCCGCGCCTTGGGAGAGAACGGGTTCAGTCCGGCCAGCGAGGAACCGGTGAACTCGTCGTAGGCCCCCGGCGTCCAGATGGCCACGGTGCGGGGCGCGCCGGCCTCCACCTCGTGTGACGGCGCCAGGACCACTCCATCGGCCAGGGCCCCCCGGAACTTGGCGGGAATCGTCAGCCGGTGCTTCGCGTCGAGCGCGTGTTCGAAGGTTCCGCGGAAGGTCAAGTGGGCTCATGCAAGGGCTGGAAAGCTCAAAACCCGGGTGGCTGGGTGGGAGGAGCCCTGCCACCCGGGTTCCGGAAGCGGGACCCACAGTAACCCACTCCCTCCCACAATGCAACTCAAAACCCACCCCCTGCCCCACCATGGTCCCACGACCGATCCGCCGGACCTCGAATCACCCGTATGCGCGGGGGTTGCCCCGGTGGGAGACGGTGTCCACGGGACGTCGGCGGCGTGCAATCCGCGGTGCAGTTCGCCGGTCTGCCGACCTGGTGTGCAGCACAGCGCTGGTTCTGTCCGAGGGCTGTGCCTAGCTCCCGAGGCTGGCCCCGGCCCCGGCCGCCGGGAGCTCCAGGACCAACCGCGCGCCTCGCTTCGCCGGCGCTGACGCCAGCCGGCCGCCGTGCGCGTGCGCGACGGCCGCGGCGATCGCCAGCCCCCGCCCCCGGGCGCCGCGCCCGCGGCGCGCCCCGCGGGACAGCTCGCGCACCGGCGCCGGCAGGCCGGGGCCATCATCGCTGACGACGATCCGGACGAGCCCGTGGCGCACCGAGCCGCGCACCGCCACCACGCCGCCACCGTGTTCGATCGCGTTGGCGACGAGATTCCCCACCGCCTGGGCGAGCCGCAGGTGATCGCCCCACACCGCCCCACCGGCGCCGTCCCACCCGCCCCGCAACCCGACGCCGGCGGCGGCCGCGCTGCCCTGCCACGCCTCCACCGAGCCGACGAGCAGCGCCCGGATGTCCACCCGGTCGATCCCGCGCAGCCGCACCGCGCCGCCGCGAACCTCGGCCAGATCGTCCAGGGCGAGCGCGGCGCGCCCCAGCTCGGTGTCGATCGCGCGCAGGCGCCCGGGTGACAGCTCGCCGACTCGCTCGCCGAGCGACAGCCCCAGCCGGGCGGCCGTCAGTGGCCCGCGCAGCTCGTGGCAGGCGCGGGCCACCGCCTCCATGCGGTCACCGAAGCTGCGCGCGGCGCTGACCACGATCAGCGCCGCTAGTCCCGCCATCGCCCAGCCGCCGAGCGAGACGGCGGCACTCACGGCTTGAGCTCTGAGTCCATCAGCCGGTAGCCGACTCCCCACACATTGACGATGAACCGGCAGCCGCTCGCGCGCAGCTTCTGGCGCAGCCGGGAGGCGTGCGAGTCGAGCGTTCGCGTGGGCAGCGGCGCCCGGTATCCCCACACCTGCTCGAGGAGCTCGCCGCGGGTGAAGACGCGCGCGGGTTCGGTCGCCAGCGCGTGCAGCAGCCCGAACTCCTTCTTGGACAGATGCAGTGGCGTCCCGTCGATCCGGACCACGCGAGAGAACGGGTCCAGGTCCAGCGGCCCGATGCGGATCCGCCCGGGCCGGGGCCGCGCCCCCGCGCGCCGCAGCAGCGCCGCCAGGCGGGCCCGCAGCTCGGCGTAGGAGAATGGCTTGCCCAGATAGTCGTCGCAGCCGCGCTCAAAGCCACGCAGGCGATCGACCTCGCTGACCCGGCCGCTGAGGATGAGGACCGGCAGCTGCGGGTCCAGCGGGCCGCCGCCGCGGCCGAACTGGCGAAGCTCGCGTAACAGCTCCAACCCATCGCGATCGGGCAACCCGAGGTCGATGATCGCCGCCGCGGGAAAGCGCTCCGCGATCACAGAGAGGGCCTCGGCGACGGATTCGGCCTCGACCGGCTCGTAGCCGTCGGCGGCCAGGTTATCGGCCAGAAACCGGCGCGTGACGTGGTGGTCCTCCACGATCACCACCGTCGGGCGATTCGGCTCCATGACGGCAAGAGCCCCGAGCCGCAGGCCGATCACCCCCCTCCCCCTGCAACATCCAATTCAGCCCTCCCGCCGGGGCAGGATTGCCACATATGATGCCGACGCCATGTACCGCCGCGGCAATTACAGCTCGGGCGACGACTTCGTCCTCGAGTACGGAGAGCTCCGTTTCACGTTCAACGAGCGTGACTTCCGCGAGCGCTGTGAGCAAGCCGCGCGCAAGCTCGGGTTCCTCGGCGGCGCGGTGCAGGAAGACGAGGCCGAGGACCTCATCAACCTCGTCGTCAACGGCGAGGTCAGCGACCCCGCCTCGGCCCTGGGAGAGCACGTCAACGAGTGCTGGGCCGAGCTCGTCGGCCCGTCGGAGCGCTCACTCGTGCACTGGCTGCGCCGCCTCATCTTCCGGGGCGCCTGGCTCGACCAGCGCGTCAAGGAGGGCGAGCTGGACATCACCTTCGACGAGGACACCAACGCGTTTGCCTACGTCCAGCCCGATCGCGGCGGCGAGCCGATTGAGCTCGCCCCCGAGCCGAACTGGAACCGGGTCGCCTACGTGCGGCGCTGAGCGGCGTAGCCGTGCGGCAGCGAGCGGCGTTCCGCCGCCGCTGTGCGGCGCCCAGCGGCGGTCACCCACCCGCTCCCGCCAGCGCGGCGACGTCCTGATCGCGCGGCGCCGGGTTGTCGAGCAGCAGCCGCGGCACGGTCACGAGCTTGTACCCGCGCGCGCGTAGGCCCTTGATGATCCGGGGCAGCGCGGCGACCGTCTGAGACCGATTGCCGCCGGCGTCGTGCAGCAGGATGATCGCGCCCGGCTTGGCCCCGTCGAGCGCGCGCTGCACGATCACCTTGACCCCGGGCTGCATGTAGTCGCTGGTGTCGACCGTCCAGAGGACCATGAGCATCCGGTACTTCTTGAGCAGCGCGAGGGTGGTGGAGTTCCACAGCCCGTAGGGCGGACGGAACAGCCGCGGGAACGGCGCGCCGTATTGGCCGATCGCCCTCGTGTCCTGGAGGAGCTGGCTCTGCTGCAGCTTGCGCGAGAGCTCGGACATCGGCGCGTGGGTCTCGGTGTGATCGCCGATCGGATAGCCGCGGCCGACGATCTCGGCGGTGCCGGCATGAAAGTAGGTCTCCTCCACGCCGACCTCGAAGAACGTCGCCGGGGTGTGCGCCCGCTCGAGGACCCGGACGACGTCCGGGGTGTACGGACCGGGCCCGTCGTCGAACGTGAGCGCGATCTCCCGGTGCTGGGTCCCGGCGATCTTCACGAACGGCGTGTAGGCCAGCGTCCGGTTGACCGCGCGGTTCTCGGCGCCCTGCTCGGCCACCGCGAACGAGCCAGGACCGCTGCCGGCCAGCGTCCGGATCCGCCCGAAGTACGTGCTGGGCGCGGCGGCGACCTTGCGCGCCGCGGCGGAGCCAGTACCGGAGCCGGCGCCGGACCCCGCTCCGGCGACGATCCCGGCGATCAACGCGACGGCGGCGACCATGGCGAGCGCGGCGGCGCGGCGACGGCGGTGGCGGTGGCGCACCGCCGGCGCCGGCCCGCCCGGTCCGCCGCGGCGGCCCGGCCGAGGCGAGCGCGGGCTGGTCGGCGGAAGTGGCGAGTCCTCGTGATCCATGGTTGAGCCCCCTCGCGACATGATGGCGAGCGAGGCGGCGGCCTGCCCGCCGCCAGTCCGATTACGCTGCATCCCGCATGAACGCGGCGATCTGGCTGGTCATCCCCACCTACAACGAGGCCGAGAACCTCGCCAACATCGTGCGCGCGGCCGGTGCCGAGCTGCACACCGCGGCGCCGGGCCGGTACCGCGTCCTGATCGTTGACGACAACTCCCCCGATGGCACCGGCGCGATCGCCGACGCGATCGCCGGCGAGTGCACGTGGGTCGAGGTGCTGCACCGGCCGGGCAAAGCCGGCCTCGGTCAGGCCTACCTCGCCGGCTTCACCCACGCCCTCGCGCACGGTGCCGAGCTGCTGATCGAGATGGATGCCGACTTCTCACACGATCCGCGCTACCTCCCCGAGCTGCTGGCGGCCGCCGAGGACGCCGACCTCGTGCTCGGATCGCGCTATGTCGCCGGCGGCGGTGTCCGCGACTGGGGGCTGCTGCGGCGGCTGGTCAGCCGCGGCGGCGGGCTGTACGCGCGCATGATCCTCGGCGTGGGCGTGCGCGACCTGACCGGCGGGTGCAAGTGCGTCCGGCGGGAGGTGCTGGAGGCGATCGATCTGCCCAGCCTGCGGGCTGAGGGGTACGTGTTCCAGATCGAGGTCACCTACCGCGCTCTCCTGGCCGGCTTCACCGTCCGCGAGGTTCCGATCGTGTTTGCCGACCGGACCGTGGGTACCTCCAAGATGTCGAGCCGGATCGCGCTCGAGGCGATGCTGCTGGTCCCGGTGATGAAGCGCGGCGCCTCCGCAGCGCTCGATCGGGCGCGCGCCGCGAAGGCCCCCGAGAGCGCGGTCTAACAGGATCTCAACCTTGCTCAAATCCGACAAGGCCTCACGCCGGGCATCCTCAACGAGATGAGTGCAACGCGACCTCTCACCCCGCTGCCGCAGACCAGCGGCTTCGAGCTGTCCGGAGTCGGACTCGACGTCCCGGCCGAGCGGACCAGCAGCCGGCGCGGGCTGCTGGGAATCGCGGGGCTGCTGGTCAGCGGTTCTCTCATCGCCGTCGCGGCCGCCCACACCCCGACGCTGCTGCCGGAGTC
>DATCFW010000027.1:0-5825 GCA_036509295.1 Solirubrobacteraceae bacterium
CGAATACGACTAATTATTAAGGCTGCGTTCAGGTGCGAGGCCCAACATTCCTGTCGCGACGTACCTCATAGCAGCACCTCCTCCCCAGAAGCACGAAACCGGCCCGTCCCCAGCGGGCCGGTTTCTTTTTGTCCACACGGCACGCCCTGGCCCAGCTGGCGCCGTGTGAACTGGCGAAGCCGGCCCCGGAGGGCCGGCTTCATCTCTCCTCTCAACCGCCGGATCAGCTGACCCAGTGGCCCGATGCTGGCAATGTAACGAATGGCGCGAGGATGTGCGTGATCCGTCACACAATCCCAACCGAGCGCCCGCCGCGACGGCCGGAAGCTACGCCGGCGTCGTTTCGGCGGGGGTCTTTCGGCGGCGGATCCGGACCGCCTCGATCCGGTTCTCTCGGACCGATTCCACTCGGATCGAGTAG
Organism: Solirubrobacteraceae bacterium; assembly: GCA_036509295.1. GTDB lineage: Bacteria > Actinomycetota > Thermoleophilia > Solirubrobacterales > Solirubrobacteraceae > Palsa-465. The sequence continues at coordinate 422 of DATCFW010000027.1, forward strand.
CCGTCAGCGGTGACCTGGTCGCCGCGTTTGGGCAACCGGCCGAGCTCGGCGAAGACGAACCCGCCGATCGAGTTGTAGGCGTCGGTGTCGACGGGGAGATGCAGCCCGTAGTCCTCGAGGTCGGTGACGGCGACGTGGCCGCGCACGAACCACTCCCCGCTGGCCAGGCGGCGAACCGCGCCGCCGGCGGGATCGGTCTCATCGGAGATCTCGCCGACGACCTCCTCGATGATGTCCTCGGTGGTGACGATCCCGGTCGTTCGCCCGTACTCGTCGATGACGATCGCCAGCTCGGTCCGCTCGCGCTGGAGGTCAGCGAGGAGATCGTCGAGCGGCTTGGTCTCCGGCACGATCGGCGCCGCCCGGACGAGCTTGTCGAAGTGGGCCTCGTAGCCGTCGGCCATCATCAGCTTGACCAGCTGGTTGACGTGGACGATCCCCTTGACGCGATCCTGGTTGTCGTCCTCGGTCACGACGAGCCGGGAATGGCCGGTCGAGACGCACCGCCGCAACGCGTCCTGGACAGTCTCGGACAGATCGACGGTGACCACGGCCGGAATCGGGGTCATCACCTGGCGCGCCTCCTGCTCGTGCAGGTGAAAGACGCCGGTGAGCATGTTGGCCTCGCCGATGTCGAGGCTGCCACCGGTGCGGGAGTCAGCGATGATCCGCTTGATCTCATCCGGCGTGCCGCCCTCCGGCTCGGCGTCGGGATCGGTGCCGGCCGCGCGCAACAGCGCGTTCGAGGCCGAGTTGAGCACGACGATGAACGGGGAGAAGAGGACCCGGCTCATCTGCAGCGGACGGGAGATCCGCCGCGCGAGATCCTCGGCATGCTGGATCGTGTAGAGCTTGGGCGCGATCTCGCCCACGATGCTCTGGGCGACGGTGATCAGCAGATACGCGATCACGACCGATACGACCACCGCCGCGGAGCGGCCGACCGCGCCGCCGAACAGCGGCTCGAACGCGTGGGCGATGGCTGGCTCGCCGAGCGCGCCGATGCCGATCGAGGCCATCGTGATGCCGACCTGGCAGGCCGCGATGTAGTCGCCGATCTCCTCCAGCTGCGACAGCGCCAGCTTGGCGCCGCGCTTGCCGTCCTCGGCCATGTCCTGCAGCCGCGCCTTGCGCGAGCGCACCAACGAGTACTCCGCGACCACGAAGAACGCGTTGACCAGAACCAGAAGCCCGGTCAGAACTATGAACAGCGCCGTCACAGACTGCCGCGCGTCATGCGGCTGGCGCTCTGCGTCGGCGCGCTGCTACTTCGGGGTCGGTCGTCGTCGGTCATTCAGCGACGTGGCGAACGGTAGCAGCAGCCCCCGGCGTGATCGGCAGGCCGGCCGGTCCGGGCTGGGCCGAGCCCTGTCCATCAGGCGTCGAGCTGGTCCAGCCGCGCCGCCATCGTCAAGTCCACCTCGGTCAGCCCGCCGGCCGAGTGGTTGGTGAGCGACAGCTTCACCTTGTTCCATCCGTGGATGAAGATGTCCGGGTGGTGGTTGGCCTCCTCGGCGACCTCGGCAACGCGGTTCACGAACGCGATCGCCTCCGCGAAGTCCGCCAGCCGCCACTCCCGGGTGATCTCATCGCCCTCGCGCTCCCACGTCAAACGCCGTAGCCTTGAAGCGATCTCGTCCTCGTTGAGCAGATCTGCCATGCCGTCTCCTTATTTCGATGCAGTTGAGCCTGCCACGCGCAGTCTGAGCGCAAACAGCCCATGAGAATCGTCAGCCTCGTCCCATCGGCCACCGAGATGCTGTTCGCGCTGGGCCTCGGACCCGATCTGGTCGGCGTCACCCACGAATGCGACTATCCGCCCGCCGCGCGCGAGCTGCCCAGGGTCACCCGGGATCGGCTGCCCACCGGCCTTAGCTCAGCGGAGATCGACGCCGCCGTCAAGGAGCGAACGCTGGCCGGCGACTCGATCTACGAGCTCGATGCCAAGGGGCTGCACGAGCTGGCCCCCGATCTGATCGTCACCCAGGCACTGTGCTCGGTGTGCGCGGTGTCCTACGACGACGTCCGCGCGATCGCCGAGGAGATCGATTCGCAACCGATGGTGATCTCATTGGATCCGCATACGGTCGGCGAGGTGCTCGGCGACGCGCGCACCCTGGCCCAGGCGACCGACACCAAGGACGCGGCCGTCGACCTCGTCCAGGAGGCGTCCGCGCGGATCGACCGAATCCGCCTGCTCACTCGCAATGTTCGGCGCCGACCCCGCGTGGTCGCGCTCGAGTGGCTCGACCCGCCGTTCACCGCCGGGCACTGGACTCCGCAGTTGATCGAGTACGCCGGCGGCGAGGACGTGTTCGGCTTCGCCGGTGAGAACTCCGAGGAGCACACCTGGGACGAGCTGGCCGCGATGCATCCGGACATCGTGATCGTCATGCCGTGCGGATACGACGCGGCGATCGCCCACCGCGAGGCCGAGATGCACCGCGATGAGCTGGCGGCGATCGGCGCCGGCGAAGTGGTCGCGGTCGACGCCGCCGCCTACTTCTCGCGACCGGGGCCGCGGCTCGTCGACGGCCTGGAGCTGCTGGCCCACATTCTGCACCCCGAGCTGGTCCCCGAGGACCCGACCTCCCCCGCCCAGGCGCTGACGGTCGAACTCTGAGGGTTCTCTACCTGCACTCCTCAAGCGGTCGGTATGGCGCCGACCGCCAGCTCGAGCTGCGCTGCGAGCGCTCACTGCCGCGCTGACGCGTGACGCCGCGGCGCTCACCGCGCTGGTCCGCCGGCGCCACATCGCGCTCATCCATTCCAATACTTCGGTCGTGCTTGGCGGAGCGCCGGCGGCCGCGGCCAACCGGCGGCCCCATGTCTGGCATGTGCGCGAGATCTACGGGCGCTACGCACGCATGTGGCCGGCGTATCGCCGGCTGCTGCTGACGGCGGCGGCGCTGCCATGCATGTCCCGCGCGACCGCGGCGCAGTTCGGCGGGGACCGTCGCGCGCAGGTCATCTACGACGGGCTGGCGATCGACGCCTGGCGAGCCCCGCGCGCCGCCGCGCGGCGCGCACTCAGGGTAGCCGGGGACGCACCGGTCGTCGCCGTCCTCGGACGGATCTCTGACTGGAAGGGCCAGGACGTGCTCGTGCGTGCCCTGGGCGCGCCACCGCTGCGTGATCGCGGCGCAATCGGACTGCTGGCCAGCGAGCCGTGGCCGGGCGCCGAGGAGCGGCAGGCGCAGGTGGTGTCGCTCGCCCGCCAGCTCGGGGTGGGTGATCGGGTGCGCTTCGCCGGCTTCGTTGCCGACGTCGACACCGTCTATGGCGCGGCGGACATCGTCGCCGTGCCGTCAACCGCGCCCGACCCGCTGCCCAATGCCGCGATCGAAGCCGCCGCCGCCGGCTGCGCGGTGGTGGCGGCGGCGCACGGGGGCTGCCCGAGATCATCCAGGACGGCCGGACGGGGTGCCTGGTCACCCCCGGCGACGCGACCGCGCTCGCGCAGGCGATCGCGGGACTGCTCGATGATCCGACGCGGCGTGACCGGCTCGGTGAAGCCGCCGCCGCCGACGTCCGTGAGCAGTTCTCCGCGGCCCGGCAGGCCGGCGCGATCCAGTCGCTCTACGATCGGCTCACAGCGTGATGCCGTTGGGCGTCAGACCGGTACCGCCCGCCACGGCGATCGCCGCGATGACGCTGATCACCGCCACCGCGACGCACCCGGCGATGGCCGCGGCGCGCATCTGGCGCCGCTCCCCGAGCTCGACGATCAGCCCGCCGCAGATGGCGCCGGCGACGACGCCGCCGAGGTGGCCGCCGATCGAGATGCCGGGCACGCTCAGCGAGAAGACGATGTTGATCACCAGCGTCAGCCCCAGCCCGCTCTGCCAGATCGAGATGCCGCGGTAGTGGGAGATGACGATCAGCGCCCCCAGGATCCCGAAGCACGCCCCTGATGCGCCGACGGTGGGGCTCTGGGGCTGGAACAGCAGCGCCCCGAAGGACCCCGCCAGCAGCGCCGTGACGTAGATGACGGCGAAGTTGAGCTTTCCCACCGCGGGCTCCAGGATCCGCCCCATGACGTACAGGAACCACATGTTGAACAGGATGTGAAGGAAGCCGTCGTGCAGGAAGCCCGCGGTCACCAGGCGGTAGTACTGATGCGCGTACGGGCCGACGACATAGGAGCCGACCAGCGCGCCCTTGGCAAACAGCGTGCCGATGCCGCCGGAGCCGACGCCGCCGAGCGGCGTGCCGGTGGCCGTCTCGCCCAGGAACAGGACGACGTTGATCGCCACCAGAATGAGGGTGATCGACAGCCCCGCCGCGGGGGTCCGGATGGTCTTGACCTTGGTGCGCTCACGGGCGCACTCGGGACAGCGCATGCCGACCGACGTCGGGGTCATGCAGTCGGGACAGATCGGCCGCCCGCAGGAGGAGCACGAGACGCCGGTCTCGCGGGACGGATGCCGGTAGCAGACGGCCATGGGAGGGTGACGGTATCAGCGGGCCCGCACCGCGCCCGCCGGCTGTCGGCCCGCGGGCCGGGTCAGCGGTCCGGGAGGACCCGGCGGGCTTCCTCGGCGAAATCCTGGAGCGTGCGCTCGGCCAGCTCCAGCAGGCTCGAGGACTGCTGGCGACGCGTCCGGTGACGCCCACGGACACGAAGCACGACGAGCGCGGTGCCGGCGCTGGCTCCGATCATCGCCGCGGCGGCGGGGCGTACCCAGTTGCGCGGGTCACGCATCGTCTTGAGCTCCCACGCTTCGAGCTCCTCCTGGGCGAGCTCGGTGAGGTTGACGAGCGCCGACTCCATCCGGGCGGCCAGGTCATCGGGCGGATCGACGGGGCTCAGCGCCTCACGCAGGAGGGCTTCGAAATCGGTGGCTCCGGAACTCATGCGTTGTCTCCAGCGGTCCCGGTCGGCTCGGCCACCATTCCCTCCAGCTGCCGGATGGCGCGGTGCAGGAGGACCTTGGTGGCCCCGTCGGTCTTGTCCAGCGCACGGGCGATCTCGCGGTTGTCCATCCCGAGCGCGAAGCGCATGATGAGGGCGTTGCGACGATCGTCGGGGAGCTGGGCGACGCCCTCGAGAATGTGCCGGAGCTCCTCGCGACCCTCGACGAGGGCCTCGGTGGTGTGCGGCGCGGAGATCAAACCGGCGTCCTCAATCGCCGACTCCGGCTTGCGGCTGCGATCCCGGTAGAAGTTGGCCGCCAGGTTGTGGGCGATGCGGATGAGCCAGGGGCGCAGTGGCCGGCCGTGAGACTCGCGCAGCGCGCGCTCGAAATGGCGATAGGCCTGTAGGAACGTCTGCTCGGTGAGGTCCTCGGCGTCGTGGTGGTTGCCCACCCGGTAGTAGCTGTAGGAGTAGACGTCACGGAGATGCCGTCGATACAGCTCGGTGAAGCGAGCGTCGATCTCAGCCTTGGACTGGGGAGCGTTG
>DATCFW010000028.1:0-10210 GCA_036509295.1 Solirubrobacteraceae bacterium
CCGTGGGGCCCGGAAGCGCTCGCGCGAGCTCGCGCTCTCGATCGCCCGCTGCTCGTCTCGATCGGGTACTCCGCCTGCCATTGGTGCCACGTGATGGAGCGGGAGTCTTTCGAGGATCCGCGGGTCGCGGCGCTGATGAACGAGAGCTTCGTCTGCATCAAGGTCGATCGGGAGGAGCGCCCCGACGTCGATGCCGTGTGCATGGAGGCGTGCCAGGCGATGACCGGGCAGGGTGGCTGGCCGCTGAACGCCTTCCTCACCCCCGAGCAGGCGCCGTTCTACGTCGGCACCTACTACCCACCCGAGCCGCGCCACGGAATGCCGAGCTGGCCGACGGTGCTCGCGGCGGTGGCCGAGGCGTGGGATCAGCGCCGTGACCAGGTGCGCGCGCAGGGGGCGCAGGTGCTGGGCTCGCTCGGGGGCGCGTCGCGCCTGCCGGCATCCGACGAACCGATCACGCCGGCGGTGCTCGATGAGGCGATTGCCGGGGTGAGCCAACTCTACGACGAGCGCCACGGCGGATTCGGTGGCGCGCCGAAGTTCCCGCAGGCATCGTTGATCGAGTTCCTGCTGGCCCGCGGAGAGCGCGAGATGTCCCTGACCACGCTGCGGGCGATGGCCACGGGCGGGATCTACGACCAGGTCGGGGGCGGGTTCTCCCGCTATGCCGTCGATGCGACCTGGACGGTGCCCCACTTCGAGAAGATGCTCTACGACAACGCGCTGCTGGCCCGCGTGTACCTGCACGGCTGGCAGATATCCGGCGAGCCGCTGTTTCGCCGCGTGTGCGAGGAGACGCTGGACTGGGCGCTGCGGGAGATGCGCGGCCCCGAGGGCGGGTTTTGCTCGGCGCTGGACGCCGATTCAGAGGGCGTAGAGGGCAAGTTCTATGTGTGGAGCCTCGGCGAGCTGCGCGCGGCCCTGGGCGATGACGCGCTCGCCGATGACGCCGTCGCGTTCTTCGGCGCCACCGATCACGGCAACTTCGAGGCCGTCAATGTCCTGGAGGGTCGCGGGCCGCTGCCCGAGCGGCTGCCCGCGATTCGCGCCATGCTGTACGCGGCGCGCGCGGAGCGCGTGCGGCCAGGACTCGACGATAAGCGCCTCACCTCGTGGAACGCGCTGATGATCTCCGCGCTCGCCGAGGCGGGCGCCGCGCTGGAGCGCACCGACTATCTCGCGGCGGCGGCGGCATGCGCCGAGTTCCTGCTCGGTGAGCTGCGCGATGACGGCTCGCACCCGCCCCGGCTCCTGCGCACCTGGAAGGACGGCCGAGCGCACATCGACGCCTATCTCGAGGACTACGCCTACCTGGTCGAGGCGCTGCTGACGCTGTATGAGGCGACGTTCGAGCCCCGGTGGTATCGCGAGGCCCGCGCGCTGGCCGACACGACGATCGATCGCTTTGGCGACGCGGAGAGCGGCGGGTTCTACACCACCGCCGTCGACCAGCCGCTGGGGTTCGCCCGTCGTCGGGATCTCGACGACTCACCCACGCCGGCGGGCGGCTCGGCGGCCGCGTTCGGCCTGCTGCGGCTGGCCCGGCTCACCGGCGAGCCTGAGTATGAGCGGCACGCAATCGGTGTGCTCCGCGTGCTGGCGCCGATCGTCGGACGCCATCCCCACGGTTTCGGCCATGTGATGCAGGCGATCGACTTCTACGTGGCGCCGGTGCGCGAGGTGGCGATCGTCGGGGACCTCGAGGCCGGCGCCGACGCGCTTGCCCGAGTGGTCCGCGGCGCCTACCGGCCCCATGTGGTGGTAGCCGGCGGCCCGCCCGACGGGGTGCCGCTGCTCGAGGGGCGGGGCCCGGTCGACGGCCGGGCGGCCGCCTACGTGTGTGAGCACTTCAGCTGCCGGGCGCCGGTGACCGACCCCGACGCGCTGGCTACAGCACTGGCAGGTAGCGCTCAAGCTCCCACGGAGTGACCTGGACGCGGTAATCGTCCCACTCCTGGCGCTTGATCTCGATGTAGCGGTTGAACATGTGCTCGCCGAGCGTTCGCAAGACGAGCTCTGACTGCGCGGTCAGCTCGATCGCCTCGCCGAGCGTCTCGGGCAGCTGGTCGATGCCAAGCCGGCGGCGCTCGTCGGGCGACAGGTGATAGAGGTTCTTCTCCATCGGGTCCGGCAGCTCGTAGCCGTGCTCGATGCCCTCCAGACCGGCCTGCAACAGCACCGCGAACGTGAGGTAGGGGTTGCAGGCGGGGTCCGGACAGCGCAGCTCCATACGGGTCGTGCGCTCCTTGCCGGGGTGGTACAGCGGCACCCTGACGAGCGCCGAGCGGTTCCGGCGTGACCAGGCGACGTAGACCGGCGCCTCGTAGCCCGGCACCAGGCGCTTGTAGGAGTTGACCCACTGGGCGAAGATCGAGCAGATCTCCTTGGCGTGGCGCAGCTGACCGGCGATGAACGCCTTGCCCACGTCGGACAGGAAGTACGGGTCGTCGGCGTCGTAGAACGCGTTGTGCTCCCCGCGGAACAGCGACTGATGGGTGTGCATCCCCGAGCCGTTCTTGCCGAACAACGGCTTGGGCATGAAGGTCGCGTGCAGGCCGTACTTCATGGCGTATTCCTTGACCGTGATCCGGTAGGTCATGCAGTCATCGGCCATCTTCAGCGCGTCGGCGTAGCGCATGTCGATCTCGTGCTGGCTGGGCCCGACCTCGTGGTGCGTGTACTCGGTGTGGATCCCGAGCTGCTCGAGCGCGAGCACCGTCTCGCGACGCAGGTCCGAGCCGGCGTCGAGCGTGGTCAGATCGAAGTAGCCGCCCTCGTCGAGCACCTCGGTGGATTTGGAGTCCCGGAAGTAGAAGTACTCCAGCTCGGGACCGACGTAGAAGTGATCGAACCCCATCCGCTCCGCCCGCTGCACCGCGCGGCGCAGGACGTGGCGGGGATCCCCCTCGTACGGAGTGCGCTCCGGGGTCGTGATGTCACAGAACATCCTCGCGACGCCGGCCTCACCGGGCCGCCACGGCAGCAGGCAGAATGTGCTCGGATCCGGCTGGGCGATCATGTCGGACTCCTCGATCGCGTTGAAGCCGGTGATCGAGCTTCCGTCAAACCCCATGCCGCCCTCGAACGCGTCGGGCAGCTCGGTGACGTTGATCGAGAACGACTTCAGCTGCCCGAGGATGTCGGTGAACCACAGGCGGATGAAGCGGATCTGACGCTCCTCGACGAGGGCCAGGATGTCGTCGACGGTCATCGGGGGCTCAGGCATCGCGCCGGAACACTACTTGCCGGCGCCCGCGCCAGTGCCCTGCCCGGAGCGACTCAGCGGGCGGGGGCGTGATCGCCCAGCCAGCGCCGCGCCCAGTGCTGGATCTCGATCAGCGCCGGCTCGAGCTCTGAGCCCATGGTCGAGAGCTCGTAGCGCACCCGCAGCGGCGGCCCGGGGATGACGGTGCGCCGCACGATCCCGCGGGCCTCGAGCTCCTTCATCCGCTCTGAGAGGAGCCGGTCAGACAGTTCCGGGATCGCGGCGGCGATCTCCGAGAACCGCAGCGAACCGTCCATCAGGACCCGCAGGATTGCCCCGGTCCAGCGGCGTCCGACCAGCTCGACGGCTTCGTGATAGAGCGGGCAGCAGTTGCCGTGGGTCTCACCCTGGTTGTTCTGATCCTCGGTCCAGGGCTGGTGGTGCGCGGCCATCAGAGACCCAGAGCTTAGTGGTTCTCGCCGGCGCTCCTACGCGGCTTCGAGCGCTCGGGATGCCTCGGACGAGCCGTCCACCGGCACGTCGCCGGCGACGTTGACCATCGCGGTGAAGCCCTCGAGGGTGACGGCCGCGATCGCCTCGAGGATCTGCTCGTCGTCCCAACCCGCCTCGCGCGCCTCCTCGTGGAGGTGCATCGCCGGGCGGCCCTGCTCCAGCAGCGCCTGGAGATAGCGCAAGAGCGCCGCCTCGCGCACGTCATTGGAGGCGAACCGACGGGCCAGCGCCACCTCGTCAAGCGCGAGACCGGCTCCTCGCGCTGCACGCGAGTGCAGCGCGATCCCGGGCTCGGAGTGGTAGTGCTCGGCGACGGCGAGCGCGATCCGCTCGAGCGTCGGCAGGGTCAGCGTGCCGTGGCGCAGCTCCGAACGGAACCGCGCATAGGCACGAAGCGCCGCCGATGAGCCGGCCAGCACGCCGAGAAAGTTCGGGAGCTGTCCACCCGAGGACAGAGCGCCGCGCAGAACCGCCACGGAGCCCTCGGGGGCCGTCAGGTCGTCGTGAATCTGAAATCTGCTCATCGTTGTCTTCATCGCTGACCGCCGAAAGGTCTAAAGAGGCGGCAAGGTCTGACGATCCTTGCCCTTCACTTTCAACATCTGCTTACAGAACATAAGTCTACCGGGAGGCCTGAGGTCTGACAAGAGCGTCGAATGCGCTCTTCGTCATCTTTTACGCAGGGCGATAAGCAGGGGATCACCGCTGCGGTAATGGTTGTGTAAGCGCGGGCGGCGCGGAACGCGCCCGGACGCGCCGGGGCCGCGCCGGGACGCGCCGGGACGCGCCCGGATGCCGGCGGGCGTATCCCGGAGCGACGGGGTGGGCGCGGGCGCTGACGCAGCCGGACGGGGCAGCGCCGGTGCACCCGCCGCCGCGATGCGGGCCGGTGCAGCGCGGCGCGGGGCGGGACGGGGCGGGGTGAGGCGGGGTGAGGCGGCGAGGCGGTGAGCCCTCAGCCTGAGATCCAGGCTCAGTGCAGGTGGGTCAGCGCGTGCAGCGTGGCGGCGTGCGCACTCGTCGCCGCCGCGAGAATCAACATCACGCCCAGCATGACCGCCCACATCGCCGCGCGGTCGGGTTTGAAGCCGGCGCGCTCGTGGCGCCGCTCCGGGGGCCGTCGCGACGAGGATCGGGGCGGCACATAGCGCTCGGCGCCCTGGCCACGGATCGTGATGGTGCGACGGCCAGCCCCGGCCGCCGGGGATCCGTACCGGGCGGCCGACTCCGCCCGATCGCGATCCGCCAACTCCGCCCGCGCCACCGCGCGGGCGTCAACCGGCGGAGCCGGTCTGCGCTCGTCGCGTTGGCTGCGGTCACCCCGGGACACAGCTGCACGTGAATGCGGCATCTATCGTCCTCTTTCTGTGTGCTTGCGGGGTTAGCTGACGGGCTCGCACCGAAAGAGCGGCGCTACGCGCAGAACGCGATTAGCCCCAACAACGTGGGTCCCCCGCTTCCGTCCGACTACCGGCGGCTGGTCGCGGATTTGGAATTCAGCTGTACGGGTCGGCGATCCTACCAGCGCCCCCGGCGGATGCAATCCCTCCACAAACCTGGCAATCAGCTCGGCCCCGCAAACTGCGGAGTCCTCGCGGCGCCGCGAGGTCCGCGACGCGCTCCTACTCGTTCCCGGCGACCTTGGCCACGAACGACGCGACGTCCTGGGCGTTGCGGCTCTGCAGAACCTGCGCGGGCATCACGCCCTGCCCGAGACAGGTCTCAGCCGATCCCTTGGGCGGGTTGGGCAGGCACCCGTTGGCGATCGTGTTGATCACCGTCGTCTGCGCCGGCTTGAGGATGTCCAGGTTGGGCCCCACCTTGCCGACCGCATTGGCCGCTGCCAGCGTGTGGCACACGCCGCAATGCGCACCGAACAGCTCGCGGCCGGTCTTCTGCGCCGCGGTCAGCTTGATCCCGCCGATCTGGGCGCTCGCGTTGGAGTGATTGCCGGTGAGCATCAGCAGCGGCAGCCCCACTCCGAACACCACCGCGGTCACCACGAACAGCGAGAGGGACATTCGCGTCCCCCGGCGGCCTGGGTCCCGAGCCAGGCGCGCCCCCGACCCACCACGAGTGGCGAGGTAGAACAGGCCGAGGGCCACCACAACCCAGAAGGCGACGAATGCAGCGACAGCGAGCACGCGTGCGGCACCTTATCGCGCGAGCCGCCCGGATGGGGCGCCGCCGAGGAGCCGCAACCTGGTTTCGGCGGCCGTGCGTTACCGCCTCCGTCCTGAGGCGAAGCTCATCACCGGCGGCGCCACGGCGCGGAAGTCCTCGGCCTCCGCGCCCGACTGCGCCCGCTGCTCGGCCAGGCCGCGCCGCACCTGCTCATCGAGCATCGAGAAGTCCTTGATCTCGGCCACGATCCGGTCCGGCGCATCGATCGAGCCGACCCGCTCGACGAGCACGCTGATCCCGCCACCCGCGGCGGCCAGACGCTCCAGCTTGCCCTCCGCCAGGATCAGCGGCTCGGTCCTGACGGTCAGGCGATGGCGCTCGTAGATCTGCGGCGGCACCACCAGGTTGATCGTCCCGAACTCGTCCTCGAGCAGGACGAAGACGATGCCGCTGGCCGTACCCGGGCGCTGACGGGCCACGACCAGGCCTCCGATCCGCACCCGCCGGCCATGCGGGAGCTGCTCCAGATCCCGGCTGGTGACGATGTCCTGAGACATCCGCTCGCGCAACAGGGCGAGCGGATGGGCCCGGGTGGTCAGGCCGATCGTGGTGTAGTCAGCCAGCATCGCCTCCCAGGCGGAGAGCTGGCGCAGCGACGGTGGCGCCGGCAGGTCCAGCGGCAGCGCCAGCTGCGTCCCGCCGGGCACCTTGCGACCCGGTGTCATCACTCCCAGCTGCCACAGCGCCATCCGGCGCGTGAATCCCGGCGCCAGGCGCGCGCCGTCGGGTGGAACCTCGACCAGCGGATCGCATGCTCCCGACCAGGCGAGCAGCTCGAGCGCCGCGGCACCGCAGCCGGCCCGCGAGGCGAGATCGGACAGCCCGCGAAAGCGCCCGCTCCGCTCCCGGGCCGCCACCAGCTCGGCCACGTCCTGCCTACGGACGCCGCGGACGTAGCCCAGCCCGATCCGCACCCGGTGGCCGGAGGATCCGCGACCGCCCCCCGGCGGCCCGGAGTCTCCTGCCGACGGCCCGGGGTCGACTTCGATCTCGCACTCCACCCCGCTCTCGTTCACGTCCGGCGCCAGCACCTCGAGCCCCCGCCGCTGCGCCTCGTGGACGAGCGCGTCCGGCGGATAGAAGCCCATCGGCTGCTCGTTGAGCAGCGAGCACAGGAACTCCGGCGAGTAGTGCACGCGCAGCCACGTCGACTGATAGGCGAGCAGTCCGAACGCGGCGCCATGAGCCTTGGGAAACCCGAAGCCGGAGAAGCCCTTGACCATCTCCCACACCCGCTCGGCGGTCTCGGGGTCGACGCCATGCCGGCGCTGGGCCCCGGCCAGGAAGCGCTCGTGATACGCCTCGATCGCGGCGTCGGAGCGCTTGCGGCTCATCGCCCGCCGCAGCCCCTCCGCCTCGCCGACGCCGAATCCGGCGAACGCGATCGACACCTCCAGCACCTGGTCCTGGAAGATGATCGTGCCGAGCGTCTCCGCGAGCACCGGTTCCAGCGACGGATGGTCATAGGGGATCGCGTAGTCGGGATCGACGCGCATGCGCTGGCGGCGCGCGATGTAGAGGTTGACGGCGCCACCCTGGATCGGGCCGGGACGGACGATCGCCACCTGGATCGTGATGTCCCGCAGGTTCTCCGGCCGGGTGCGCCGCAGCGACGCCATCTGCGCCCGGCTCTCGATCTGGAACACCCCGGTCGTATCGGCGTTCTGGATGCACTCGTAGGTGGCGGGGTCGTCATAGGGAATGCGACTGAGATCGATGAGCTCGTTCCGGGTCCGCGCGATCAGCTCCACCGTCCGCTCGACCGCCGACAGCATCCCGAGTCCGAGGACATCGATCTTCAGAAAGCCGGCGTCGGCGCATGAGTCCTTGTCCCATTGGGCGATCTGACGGCCCTCCATGGCCGCGGGCACGATCGGACAGCAGTCGATCAAAGGGCGGGTGGCGACGATCATCCCGCCGGAGTGCTGGGACAGGTGACGCGGCAGCCCATGAGCCTGCGCCGTCAGCCGGGCCAGCCACGCCCAGCGCCCGGAGAGGCGAGTGGGATGAATGGCACTCTCGATGTCGTTGGCCACCTCCCGCGCGTCCCACCCCTCGCTGCCGCGGGCCACCCGCTCGATCTCCCCCGGCGGCAGTCCCAGCGCCTTGCCGAGCTCGCGGATCGCGCCGCGGGCGCGGTAGGTGGGAAAGGCGGCGACCAGCGCGGAGCGATCGTGGCCGTAGCGCTCGTGCACGCGCGGGATCAGCTTCTCGCGGATGTCACGGGGGAAGTCCAGGTCGATGTCCGGCAGCGAGGTCAGTTCCTCGTTGAGGAAGCGCCCGATCAACAGCTCGTTGGCGATCGGGTCCACGTGCGAGAGTCCGGTGAGGAAGCAGACGATCGAGGAGACGCTCGAGCCCCGTCCCCGCCCGGGCGGCAGCAGCGCCCGGGCGCTCTGCGTCCCCCGGACCTCCACCGCCACCTCGCGAGCCAGCTCGAGCATGTCGTGGTGCAGCAGGAAGAACCCGGGGAGCCCGAGCGACTCGATGATCCGCAGCTCCTCCCCCAGGCGCGATGCCGCCCGCTCGCGGATATCGGCGGCCGCATCGGCATAGCGCTTGTGCAGGCGGTCATCGCAGAGCTCGGCCAGCTGGCGCATCGCGCCCCCGTCCTCGGCTCCCGGGTACCGGTAGCCCAGATCGCTGCCCAGATCGAACCGCAGGCGATCGGCCAGCCGAGCCGTCTCGGCGACCGCAGCGGGGTGCTCGGCAAACCGGGCCGCCATCGCCTCCGGCGAGGCCAGCACGTGGCTGAAGTTCCCCCGCCGCTGTGGCTCTGAGGCATCCAGCGTCGTGTGCAGCCGGACGGCCACCAGCGTGTCCTGCAGCGGTCCTCGCGATCGCGCGTGGACGTGCACGTTGCCGGTGGCCACGCACGGCACGCCCAGCCGGCCGGCCCGATCGGCCAAGCGGCGGTTGCGGGCCCGGTCATCACGCAGAAACGGGCGCTGCAGCTCAACCCGCAGGCGGTCGGGTCCGTAGACGTTCCGCAGCCGCCGCAGCGTCGGCTCGTCGTGGATGCCGCGCAGCGCACAGCCGCTGAGGCAGATCAGCCCCTCGGCGTGCTCGAGGATGACCTCCAGCGGCGTCGACGGTTCGGACGGTGGCGCTCCCGGGCGTCCATCGCGCGTATGCGCGTGCGCGCGGGTCAGGATCCGGCACAGGTTGCGCCAGCCCTGGGCGTCCTGCACGAGCAGGGTCAGGTGGCGACCGTCGTCGAGGTCGATCTCGGCGCCGTGGATCGCCCGCAGCCCCAGCGCCCGGGCCGACGCGGCGAACTCCATCGAGCCCGAGACCGAGCTGTGATCGGTCAGGGCCATCGTCTCGTGGCCCAGCTCGAGCGCGGCCGGCACCAGCTCATCGGGAAGCGACGCCCCATCCAGGAACGAGAACGCCGAATGACAGTGCAGCTCCACATACATCGAACATATGTTCGCATGCGGCGACGACGGAGCGATGCCACTCGCACCTGGCGATGACGGCGGCGGCGGCGATACTGATCGCGTGAACGGCGTCGTCATGTGGGACTTCGACGGAACCCTGGCCATCCGCCCCGGGCTGTGGAGCGCCTGCCTGCTCGAGGTTCTCGACGAGCACATCCCCGGCCACGGCGGATCGATCGAGCGGCTGCGCGCCGATCTGAAGGGCGGCTTTCCCTGGCACCGCGCCGCCGATGCTCACCCCGAGCTGAGCGAGCCCGATGCGTGGTGGGCGTCGCTGGACCCGCTGCTCCGCCGTGCCCTCTCCGGCGCCGGCGTCGACGAGCGCCGCCATCCCGAGTTGGCGCGCGCGGTGCGCACCCGGTTCATCGACGGCACCCGGACCTGGGTGGTGTTCGAGGACACCCGGCCGGCGCTCGAGCTGACCGCGGCCGCCGGCTGGCGCAACACGATCCTCTCCAACCACGTGCCCGAGCTGTCACAGCTGGTGATGACGCTGGGGCTCGACGACCTCATCGAGCATGTGTTCACCTCGGCGTCGATCGGCTACGACAAGCCCCATCCCGAGGCGTTTCGACATGCCCTGGTTCACAGCGGCTCGCCCGAGCAGGCCTGGATGGTCGGCGACAACCCCGTCGCCGACATCGAGGGAGCGCAGACGCTCGGCATCCCGGCGCTGCTGGTGCGCAGCGAGGGCGGCGAGCCCGACGCGCTCGCCGCCGCCCGGATCATCGCCGCCGACTGATCGCGTCCTCGATCTCGGCTCCTTGACAAATTATTAGTCGCTGCTAAGTTATCCGCTTAGTTAGTGCTCGCTAATAATTTGGAGGCCGAGATGTCTGCATCACGTCGGAGGGGTTGGACCCTC
>DATCFW010000029.1:0-7986 GCA_036509295.1 Solirubrobacteraceae bacterium
CGTTGCGCCGCCATCCGGATCGGTGCGTTCGCCGCCCCGTAGCCGAGATAACTCCCTCGGCGCTCGACCACCTCGAAGAACAGCCGCGCGCCGATGGTGGCGGTGTAGAAGTGGAGGAAGTCACCGCTGGGCGCCCGGTCATACAGCACGTCGAGGGCGCGCATCTCCGCGATCGCGCTCGGCGCGATGTCCCAGCGGGCGGCGAGGTCCTCGTAGTAATTGCCCGGCACGGAGAGTGGTGCCAGCCCCCGCTCACGCATCCGCCGCGCGGCCGCAAAGATGTCATCGCAGGCGAAGGCCACGTGCTGCAGACCGGCCGGCTGCGGAGTGTCATGGGCGAGCACCGAAACGTTGAGCACGAGCCGGACGTTGCCATCAGCGGTCGTGACCGCGCGGCTTCGCACGAGCCCGTTGGGAGCGGCGATCTCCAGGCTCTCGAGCGGCTGAAGCCCGAGCACCGAGCGGTAGAACAGCGCGGCCTCGTCGAAGTAGTCAAACGGCTGGGCCAGCGCGACATGATCGATCTGACGCAGGCCCGCGGACGGGCCCGTCCCGCTCGGGGCCAGATCGACAAAATCCTGAAGCCAGCCCTCGCGGTGCGGACCGTCGCCGCTGGCGCAGAAGAACACGGATGTCCCGTCGGGCGCGGCGATGGCCGCCAGGTCGGCCTCATCGGGGCCGCGCTGACGGCTGAGGACCGGCGCCAGAAGCATCTCGGCCCGCTCGGCGGACTGGCCGGGGTCGGCGCTCTCGACGGCCAGCGCGGTGATGCCGGGAGCCGACGGAGCGCCGGCGTTGAGCAGGATGCGGACGTCTCGCTGCTGCCACATCGACACCGGCTTGGTCAGGTGCTGCGCCACCTGGGCGAACCCCATCGCGTGCAGAAGCCGCTGGGTTGTCCCCACCGATGCGGGCTCGACGGCGAGCTCGACAAACGCGTACCCGTGCAGAGCGGCCGGCGGGGGCAGTCGAGGCGGCTGGGTGGGCCGAACCGCCTCCTTGAGGAACAACAGGGAGCGCATGGCATCGACCGCCATCCGCTCCGGGTCAGCCTGGCGAAAGACGTCGTTGAAGACTTCGAGCGAGAGCGGGCCGGCGTAGCCGGCATCGAGCACCCGCGCGGTGAAGCCGGCGAGATCGAATCCGCCCTGCCCGGGGAAGCTGCGGTAGTGACGGCTCCACTGCAGGACATCCATCACCAGGTGCGGCGCGTCGGCGAGTTGGAGGAACAGCAGCTTGTCGGCGGGGATGTCGGCGATCGCGTCGAGGCTCGTTCCCCGCGACAGGATGTGAAAGCTGTCGAGGCATACCCCCAGCGCGGGGTGGTCGGCGTCGCGGACGATCCGCCAGGCGTGATCGTAGGCATTGACGTGCCGTCCCCAGGCGAGCGCCTCGTAGGCGACGACGATGCCGTGCTCCTGCGCCAGGTCCCCGAGCGCCCGCAGCTGGTACGCGGCGAGTCCGTCGTCGTCGATGGCATCGGGCGATACGTTGGAACAGGCGAGCAACATCGAGACGCCGAGTTCTTGCATGAGCTCGAACTTCGCCGCCGCACGACGCAGATTGCGCGTCAGCTGTGCGGGGGAGACCGCCTCGAAATCACGGAACGGCTGGTACAAGTCGACGGCCAGGCCGTGATCGTCAGCGCACGCGCCGATCTCGGCCGGCGACAGCCGCGAGCCGATGAGATCGGGTTCGAACAGCTCGATGCCGTCAAAGCCGGCGTGGGCGGCGGCGGCGAGCTTCTCCTCCAGGCTGCCGCTGAGACAGACGGTCGCGATGGCGGTACGCATCGGCTACGCGCTTCCGGGGGTGGGAAGGTGGAGTCTCATACTAATGAACGGACTAGATAGTTATATATCCGCCGTGGGGCTCCGTCAAACGCGTTCATAGAATCGGCGTCGATCCCGCGGTCTGAAAGGACGTCATGCCAGCTTCACGAGTCGCGCCGGCGGCCGCTCCCAAGCGCCAGCGCGACGCTGTTCAGACTCGCCGAGAGATCCTCGAGGTCGCCACCAAGGAGTTCGCCGATCAGGGCTACGCCGGTGCGCGCGTCGACCGGATCGCCGCCCAGACCCGCACCGCCAAACGAATGATCTACTACTACTTCGGGGGCAAGGAGCAGCTGTACGTCGCCGTCCTGGAGCAGGCGTACGCCGGCATCCGCGAGGCGGAGCAGCAGATCGACGTCGAGCATCTGGATCCGGTCTCGGCAATCCGTCGGCTGGCCGAGCTCACCTTCGACCACCACGAGCGCAATCCTGACTTCATCCGGTTGGTCAGCATCGAGAACATCCACCGCGCCGAGCATGTGGCCCAGTCCGAGCGGCTGACCACCCTCAACACCCCGGCAATCGAGCTCATCGCCAGGATCCTCGATCGCGGCCGGGTAGCAGGCATATTCGTGCGCGATATCGACGCGGTCGATCTGCACATGATGATCAGCGCGTTCTGCGTCTTCCGGGTCGCCAATCGCCACACGTTTGGCGCGATCTTCAACCGGGACCTGACCACTCCGGCGCTGCGAACCCACTATCGGGAGATGCTCGCCGACATGGTCGTCGGCTACCTCACCGCCGACTGATGCACGCCGCCCCGCGCCCGTGCCCAGCCGCTTTCGACCAGGATCTTCAGCGCGTTGCCGGCGAGGTCGATGAGCCCGGGACGGCCGTCGGCCGGCCGCGGAAGAAGCGCGTCGTCGAGCTGACGGTCTCGAACCCGAGCCGCCGGTAGATCGACAGACCGGCAGCGCTCGCGTCGAGGCAGGCCCGCCGCGCTCCGTGTTCCTGAGCGGCGCGCAGCGCCGCGACGGTCATCGCCTGCCCGATGCCGCGGCCGCGCCAGTCGGGCTGGGTGTTGACGAAGATCACGCTCGCCTCCGCGCCGAACGCGCCCGAGCCCGACGTCGCGCGCACCACGCCGTCGCCGTCGACCGCGACAAACAGCCGCATCGCTGAGGGCAACGCCCTCAGGTAGCGGGCGAACACCGCCGGCGGATCGTCGATCGTCCCATCGCCCAGCATCGCGGAGGTGACGGCGTCCTGGAGCGCGACGCCGTCGGCGGCGTCGCCGGCCAACCGCCGCACCGGTCGCAACGTCAGCCCCGTCGGCAGCGCGAGCGCCGGCACGGTCCTGAGGTCGCGACAGATCATTGCCATCGCCTGGTTGGGCTTCCACGCCGGGTCCGCGTCAACCAGTTCGGTGCACCGTGCGGCCCTCGCCACGACATTGACCATTCCCGCCCGGGCATCCGCCAGCAGCGCAGACAGCACGTCGTAGGCCCGGTCGTCGGTCACCAGCAGCCGGATGCGCGGATCGTCGCTCGATGCAAGCAGACCGCGCACACCCGGCCGGTCGATCATCGCCCGGCCGGAGCGTCGCATGGGCTCGCACCGCGTGACGAACGCGGCGATGTACACATCAATCGCTGCCGTCGGCACCCGGGCAGGGTAAGGGGTCACGTCAGAATCAGTGGCGGAATCCAGCCAGTGGCTGGCTCGCGTAGGCTCGGGAGCAGCGGTGGTGACGCGAACCACACCCGAACCGCTCGCCGTGGCTACCGGCCCCGGCTCACTCTGCCCAGTTTCGGCGTCACGGGCTCGCCGGGAACGGAGTTGCCGTGAAGAAGATCCTTGAGCTGCTGCTGTGCATCCTTCACCCGATCGCCGTCCTGCTCATCTGGATCAACCTGGTGACTCGCGGCGACATCGGACTCATCGCCAAGCTCACGTGGGCAGTGGTCGCGATCGTTCCCTTCGTTCCCTTCGTATACGTGCTGACCGGCAACGACTTCATCTGAGGCTGGATGCGCTCGGCCCACACGTCCGCGCGCAAACGCTGGCTCGTGGAGACCGTCGCCGACGGAGCGCTAGACCCGAGCGCGCGTGAACGGAGGGTCGGCGGGGAGCTGGGCGATGCCCATCAGGGTCTCCGTGATCTGCTGCTTGGATTGCTGGGGATGCTCGAGCCACCAGCTGGCCAGGGATTCGCCTGCCCCGGCAAAGGCGTGCGCGAGCGCCTCGTCTTGCAGGAGCGTGGTCAGCATGCTGGCGACGAGCGCGCGCAGTGCCGAGACCTCCGCGGCGAGCGGTCCGCCCTGAGCAAGCGTCTCGCGGTGCAGGACCGTCCATCCGGCGCTGTGTTCCTCGACGTACGTGAGGAAGGCGAGGATGCCGGCGCGCAGGCGGTCACCGGCCGAGGCATCGCGCCGGGCGGCGTCGCGCATGCTCTGTATGAGGAGCTGACCGGAGCGCTCGACGTAGGCGACGTAGAGTCCGCGCTTGGAGCCGAAGTAGTTGTAGAGCATCGGTTTGGAGATCCCCGCAGCTTCGGCGATTGCTTCCATCGAGGCCTCGTGAAAACCGTTCGTCGCAAAGGCCTCCCCGGCGGCTCGGAGCATCTCGATCTCGCGCTCGGCGCGCGGCATCCGCCGCTGGCGCCTCGTCTTGGGTGGTGAGCCGGGCATGCGCGTAACCCACACATTACTGAGGAGTAATGTTACCCAGCGGTAATGACCAAGAGAGCTTCCAACGCACAGGAGTGCCAGCGTGAGTCATGACTTCGTCGATGCGATGTTGGAGAAGAGCAAAGCGGGCGAGCTGCGCTCGCCGGTATCGGAGACGCTGGGGATGCACCTGGTCGAGTTCGGTCGGGGCGAAGCGGTGTATGAGATGGCTGCGGCCCAGGAGCTCGGCAATCCGTTGGGGGTGATCCAGGGGGGCGTCGCGACGGCGCTGGCCGACGCAGCGATGGCGGCGGCGACGACGACGATCCTGGATGACGAGGAGATCCAGACCAGCGCGATCACCACGATCGACATCTTTGCCCGGTTCATTCGTCCGGTCAACGCACAGAAGGTCGAGCGGCTGCGCGCGGAGGCGCGGGTCATACGGGCCGGCGGGCGCTTGGTATGGGCCGAGGCCGACGTGCTCGCCGATGGTGAGTTGGTGGGGAAGTTTGCCTCCACCGGTATCCGGGTGGCGTTTGACCCGGCCGCCTACGTCGCGGAGCGGGGAGCGTCTGATGAGTGAGCCCGGCGCGGAGGTCATGGCCCGGTTCGTCGGGCCCGAGAACGTCGATCGCGGCCGTGAGTATTTGGAGCAGCTCGATCCGGAGCTGCATCGTTACATCATGGATTTTGTCTACGGCGAGGTGTATGCCGGGGATTCGCTTGATCCCAAGACACGAGCGCTGTGCACGGTGGCGATGCTCGCCTCGCTCGGTCAGCAGCTACAGCTTGGGGTGTACGTCCGCGCCTCCCGGCGACAGGGAGCTACCGAGGAGGAGATCCGCGAGGTGTTGCGCCAGGTCGCGGTCTATGCCGGTTTTCCCGCCGCCTGGAATGCCCTGGCCACGATGAAGAAATCGTTGGAGGGGTTCGCGGAGAACGACGCCGCCGGAGTGGCCGGATCATGAGCTTCTCCCTGGAATTGACCGAGGATCAGACGGCGCTCCGCGAGCAGGCGCACGTCTTCGCCCGCGACGTGATCCGTCCGGTCGCCGCCGAGTACGACCGCGCGCAGGAGTTTCCCTGGCCCGTGCTCGAGGAAGCCGCGCAGCAGGGGCTGTATGGATGGGAGCTCTACGCGCAGCTGTCGACGGACCCGACGGGGCTGTCGCTGCCGATCCTGATGGAGGAGTTGTTCTGGGGGTGCGCCGGCATCGGCCTCTCGATCGTGATGCCGGCTCTGGCCCTCGCCGCGATCCGCCAGGCGGCCACCGATGAGCAGCTCGTCCGCTGGGCGCCGGAGTGCTTCGGAACCCCGGGGGACATAAAGCTCGCGGCGCTGGCGGTGACCGAGCCCAGCGGCGGCAGCGACATCCGGTCGATCCAGACCACAGCGCGCAGAGACGGCGAGGACTGGGTGATCGATGGACAGAAGGTGTTCATCGGCAACGGCGGGATCGCCGACGTCCACGTCGTCGTGGCCACCGTCGACCCGGAGGCCGGACATCGCGGCCAGGGTGTGTTCATCGTTCCCAAGGGCACCCCGGGGCTCTCGATGCTGCGCAAGCTCGACAAGCTCGGCTGCCGCGCCTCGCACACCGGTGAGATCATCCTGCAGGACTGCCGCGTGCCGGGTGAGCACCTCCTGGGTGGCTGGGAGCGACTCCAGGAGCGCATCGCCACGGGTCGCGAGTCCGAGCAGGGTCGCGCCCCGATCGCGCCGGCGCAGGAGGGCGGTCCGGCGGCGGCCGTCCAGCGGCGCAGTTCGGCCGCGCTGGGTGCCTTTGAGCGGACCCGGCCGATGGTGGCGGCGCAGGCGATCGGCATCGCCCGCGCCGCGCTCGAGTTCGCGCGGGACTACGCCGTTGGTCGCGAGGCGTTCGGGCAACCCATCATCGAGAACCAGGGGGTCGCGTTTCCGCTCGCCGACATCGCTGCCGACATCGACGCCGCCCGGCTGCTGACGTGGCGCGCGGCCTGGATGGCCGCTCAGCGCCATCCGTTCGAGAACGCGGAGGGGTCGATGTCCAAGCTCAAGGCGTCCGAGGTCGCGGTTCGTGCCTGCGAGCAGTCCGTCCAGACGATGGGCGGCTGGGGGTACATCAAGGACTTCCCGGTCGAGAAGTGGTACCGCGACGCGAAGCTCTACACGATCTTCGAAGGCACCAGCGAGATCCAGCGGCTGGTCATCGGGCGCGCCCTGCGCGCCCAGGCCAGCACCGAGCCGCTGGACCAGCGGATGCAGACCCCGCGCTAAACGGAGCGATCACTGCAGCGTCGGCTCGGGCGACGGCGGCGGCGGGTCCTCGGCCGTCCGGCACCAGCGGGCCAGTGCGTGGCGACCCACCAGCGTCAAGGTTCCGTCAGCGGTGATCCAATCGCGAGCCCGCAGCTCGCCGATGACATCCATCCCCTCGGACGGAGGCCGTCCCTCCCCGGTCCCAGCCAGGAGATTGCTGCCGGGTCGGACCGTCCAGCGACCCGAGTCCAGCGCACTGAGCGCCAAGCCCTGCGGGGCGCTCGGAAGATCCAGGGGATGGGGACCAGGCTGAGGCGAGCGCCCGCCGGCCTCCCCCGCAGGCGCGTCGCCGTCCGTGCTCCCGTGGCGTGCCACGGGGTCGTGATCGCCGGCCAGATCAGCACCGAACAATGGTGAGCCTGGGGACAGACGATCACTCAGCCATTGGCTGGCGACATCGGCAAAGTTGCGGGCGCGGTCCGCGTCGATCCCGTACCTGCCGACGAACTCCTCCAGGTCGACCTCGGACATGCGCTGCACCGACCGATTGATCTCATCGGCCATCGCGCGCAGCCGATCCTCAAAACTGTCGTAGTCGCTCATGCCTACAGCTTGGCAGGTGGCCCTACCCGGCTGCCACTCCGAACAGAAACGGCAGGCGAGCCAGCTTCCGACTGCCGGGGAGACGACGGGCCTGTGCCCTCATGGGTGGCGGGCCTTGTATCCGCCCGGGGTTTGGCCCATAGAGCGGTGGAAGCTGTCGATGAAACTGCTCGCGGTGGTCCATCCACACCGTTGCGCGGTGTCGGTCACCGAGGTGCCGCCGGCGAGCAGGATCATGGCGTGAAGGACCCGGAGGCTGGTTCGCCACTGGGGATAGGTCATTCCCAGCTCGGCGCGGAACAGCCGGGAGAGGGTGCGCTCGCTGGCTCCGACGTCGTCGGCGAGGGCGGCAAGGGTCCGGGGTCGGTCGAGTTGGTCGGCGATGATGCCGCAGGCGGCGGCGAGGCGTGGGTCCTGTGGCGCCGGGAGTGAGATCGGCTCCTGGCGTGTGCGTCGGAGCTGGTCGCGCAGGACGGTGCGCACGCGGCGTTGCTCGTTGCCGGTCAGGGTTGCGTCGGTGCAGGTGACCAGGAGCTCACGGACGAGGGGTGAGACGGCGAGGATCGAGGGGGCGTGATCGGCCAACGGAGGCTGATCGACGGGAAAGCCGACGGTGTGGAACGAGCTGGTGCCGTAGAAGCGGTGCTGGTGCCAGGTTCCCGCGGGCAGCCAGACCGCTCGATCGGCGGAGGCGACC
>DATCFW010000030.1:0-16431 GCA_036509295.1 Solirubrobacteraceae bacterium
CACCCTCCCGACCGCGCTCGCGAAGAAGATCCGCACCATCGAGCTCAAAGCTGGCGCCCCGCGCAAGCCCCACGGCAACCGCTACACCCTCACGCGCGAGCAGCGACGCGCCGAAGACAAGCTCACCGCCCAACACGCCCAAGCCGCCTACGAACGCACCGTCGCCGACTGGCGGAGCCTGTCAAGCCCGATGAGACGCTTCGTGTTCGAATTTAGTGAGCGGCGGTCTCCTTCGCGTCGTCGGCGGGCTTGTTGATCCAGACGGCGGTCGGCAGCTCCGGCGGTGCGGGCGGCTTGCGCACGAACCGCTCGGGGTGCTGGGCGTAGGCGGCGTCGAGCACCCGCGCGCGGGCGGCGTGCAGTTGCTTCGCGTGGCCGTGGTGCATCGCGTTTGGGGTCATCAGCCCGATCCCGGAGTGGCGGTGGGCGTGGTGGTACCAGTCGACGAACGCGCGGCAGTGCGCGCGGGCGTGCTCGATGGTCTCGAACCGGGCGGGGAACGCCGGCCGGTACTTCAGCGTCTTGAAGCCGGCTTCGGAGTAGGGGTTGTCGCTGGATGTGTAGGGGCGTGAGTGGGTTTTCGTGACGCCGAGATCTTGGAGCAGCTCTGCGAGCAGCTTGGCGCGCATCGGCGCGCCGCGATCGGCGTGCAGGGTGAGGATCTTCGGGGTGATCTGCTGCTGCTCGGTGGCCTGCTCGATCAACGCGGTCGCGAGCTCGGCGTTCTCGTGCTGCTGGACGGTCCAGCCGACGATGTACCGGGAGAACACATCGAGAATCACGTACAGGTAGAACCACGTTCCCCGCACCGGGCCCTTCAACTTCGATATATCCCATGACCACAGCTCGTTCGGCGCCTCGGCGAGCAGCTCTGGCGCGGCGTAGGCGGGGTGGGTCAGCTGGTCGCGGCGCTCGCGGACCTCGCCGTACTCGTCCTTCAGGATCCGGTACATCGTCCGTGTCGAGCACAGATACGTGCCCTCGTCCAGCAGGGTCGCCCACGCCTCCTCCGGGGCGACGTCCACGAACCGCCCAGAGGCGAGCACCTCCAGCACCCGCGCGCGCTCCGGCGCGCTCAGCGCCCGCTCCGGCGTTGGGCGTGGCCGCGGTGGGCGTGGCGGCTCTGGTCCCCGCCGCCGGCGGTACACGCTGGCGGGTGACGCGCCCAGCGCGCGGCATGCCGGCCGGGTCCCGATCAACGGCGTCAACTCCTCGACCGTGGCGGCGATCATCGCTCGGTGCTCCTCTGCGCGCTGCCCTGTCCGAGCATCTCCTCCAACAGCGCTGAGACGTTTCCCTGGATCTCCAGAACGCGCTTCATCGTCGCCAGCTCCGCCTCGGAGCGCTCGAGCTTGCGCTTCAAAGCGGCGATTTCTTGATCGCGCCGATCGACCGGCTTGCGCCCCCGCGACTTGCCGAGCTCGCGCAGCGCGCCGTCCTTGCGCTGCTTGCGCCAGTACGTCAGATGCGACGTATACAAGCCCTCTGCCCGCAGCAGCGCGCCGACCTCGCCCGGCGCGGTGCACGCGTCCGCGTCGGCCAGGATCCGCGCCTTGTAGGCGGCGGTGAACGTGCGGCGCTTCGCCTGCTCGACCAGCTCCGGGTCAGGCACCCCCGACCGCGCGGAGCGCGCGCCGGCCACAAAGCCCAGCTCGGCTCCGCCTCCCTGGTCTTCGCGGCCGGCGGCAGCAGCCTCAACCGCGGCTCCGGCTCCAGCTCCATTCGTGCTCGTCTCCAACATCTCCGGCAGTCTCCGTTCTCGCCCTCAAGGTCATTGATTCCTCGATGGTGAGCGTCTCACCGGACGTTGACAGAGAGGGGTGGATGCGGACGGACACCCGACGTTCTCCGTCCTGCACAACGTCGACCCGCAAGGCGACCCGGTGCCCGTGCCGCGGGGCATGTTGCCCTCGATGCACTCGTTCCGCCACACAGTCGCCTCCCGCGCGCTGCTGGCCGGCGAGAGCATCGACGAGGTCGCGTTCCTCCTCGGACACCGAGATGGAACCGTCACGCGGACGGTCTATGTCCGTGAGGTTGCCGACGCCCGCCGCCGCGCGATGCGGCGATCGGCGCATGCACGCGGAATTCGCCGGCGCGCTCGCAGTCGCCCTCGATGACGGAGCGCCGGAGTTGCAAGAAACAGTTTGATTCCGTTGCCTACGGAACATTTGGGTTCTCGGAAAGATGCGGCTATAGTCTTACCCATAAATGCCATCTTCCGCCGCAAACAGAAGTCGCGACTTTCGCGAAACTCCGCCACCCGAGCGAGAATCTGACGTGCTCCGGGAGGCCATGTCCGTGCTGGGCGAACGGCTGCCAGGTACATGGAGCTTGAGGACCCGGGACAAAGAGCCGATCGCGGACAACCAACTCATCGACGCGTTGGTCAATCTCACACCCCCCGACGGCGAGGGGATCGTGCTCGGGATTGAGGTCAAGCGCGCGGTCACCCCGCGAGATGTCCAACCAATGCTGGATCAGATCACGAGCTTCGCCGCGACGAGACCGATGCCAACCGATGTTATGCCGGTGCTGGTGGCGCGCTACCTCCCCGAGAGCACGCGGGAACGCATCGCTACCGCTGGCGCCGGCTACATCGATGCGACCGGCAACATTCGTATCGTTGCTGATCGGCCGGCTTTGTTCCTCTCGGACCGTGGCGCCGACAGCGACCCGTGGCGAGGTCCCGGTCGACCGCGCAGTGGTCTGCGCGGCGAACCCGCCGCACGAGTCGTGCGCGCCCTGGTGGACTTCGCCCCGCCGTACACCGTTCCCGAGTTGGCCGAGCGGGCCGGCTCGTCCACTGGAGCCACATATCGCGTGATCGACTTCCTCGAGCAGGAAGACCTCATCACACGGCAGGCCTACGGCCCGATCACCGACGTCCGCTGGCGAGACTTACTGATGCGTTGGAGTGAGGATTACCGGTTCGCCGAGTCGAACGCGGTTTCGCTCTATCTGGAGCCGCGCGGGTTGGGCGTTCTGGTCAAGCGCCTCGAAGCCGCGGAGCAGTTGGAGTACGTCGTCACTGGCTCGCTCGCGGCAGCGCGAGCGGTCGCGTTCGCGCCATCGCGGCAGGCATTGATCTACGCAGACGACCCGCAACGATTGGTCCAGGCGCTAGAGCTTCGCCCCACCGACACGGGCGCGAACGTCGTTGTAGCCGCCCCCCGATACGACGTGGTCTTTAGCCGTGCTGAGACGATGCAGACCATCGCCTTTAAGGTGGCGGCGCTGTCACAAGTCGTTGTCGACCTTCTCTCGGGGCCGGGCCGGAACCCCAACGAGGCGATCGCACTGCTCGACTGGATGGAAGCTAATGAGCCCGACTGGCGACGCTGATCTGCTCGTCAGAGCTCGTTCCGTGCTGCTCGACGCTCTTGAGGGTCTTGTCGAACACCGCGCATCGCTCGTCGTCATCGGCGCTCAGGCGATCTACCTCCACACGGGCGCCGCCGACCTGCCGCTCGCCGAAGCGACCAAAGACAGTGACCTCGTGTTGGACCCGCGCGACCTTGGCGGTAGCCCCCTGCTGGAAGCGGCCATGACCGCAGCTGGATTTCACCGCGATCTCATCAACGGTCAGCCGGGCAGTTGGCTCTCGGAAGACGGCGTGCCAGTGGACCTGATGGTGCCGGAAGCCCTCGCCGGTACGGGCGGTCGGCGCGGTGCGCGCATCCCGCCGCACAGCAAGCACGCCACTCGCCGAGCCGCGGGACTCGAAGCTGCGGTCGTCGATCATTCGCCGATGGATATCGCCGCCTTCGACCCTGCCGACCCACGCACGATCACGGTCAACGTCGCTGGCCCGGCCGCGCTGCTCGTCGCAAAGCTCCACAAGATCGGCGAGCGGAGGGAACAGCCGGGCCGGCTCGTCGACAAAGACGCTCACGACATCTACCGGTTGCTGAGCGCGACCACGACGGCCGCCGTTGCGACCGGTCTCGCGGGTCTCTTGGCCGACGATCTCGCGGCCCCGGCCACTCGAACCGGCCTGGACTACCTTCGAGAGCTGTTCAGCAGCCCGACCGCGCTCGGACCGACGATGGTCGGGCGAGCCGAATTGTTGGTCGGCAACCCTGCCGTGGCCGGCGCGTCCGCGGCCGCGCTCGCCAGCGATCTGATCATCGCCGTGGACCGATGGTAAGGAAGGGGTCGTCGGTTCGAGTCCGACAGAGGGCTTGGGTTTTCTCCCTGCTCAGGGCGTGTTTGCCGGAGCGGGGTCGCCGACGTGGCGTCTGTCTGGCGTCCACGTGACGTCCACAACGTCCACGCTGGTGGACGTCGATGCGGCGCCTGCGGTGAACGTGTCGAGGAGATTGATGGCATGCTGGCGGCCGTCTTTGGCGAGGTGGCCGTAGTGGCGGTCGATCATGGTCAGGCTGGCGCCCATGTAGCGGGAGAGGTCGAAGGTCGAGAGCCGGCGCGGAGCGCGAACGTCGCGAAGGAGTGCCTGAGATCGTAGACCCGTCTGATCGGGTCGATCCCGAGCTCGCGCTGGGCGGGCTTCCATTCGCGATTGCGGAAGTTGTGCAGGTCGAGGTAGCCGCCCCGTAGGGAGGGGAACACGAGCGGCGAGTCGGGTCTGGGAGCAAGCTCCTCGAGCGCAGCGAGCGCGCTCGCCTGGAGCGGCACGGCACGCGTGCTCGCGTCGGTTTTCGGGCATTTGACGCGTCCGTTTCGAAACGCTCGCTTGACGTAGAGGACGCCGGACGCGACGTCGATGTCGCGGTGCTCGAGCGCGATCCATTCGCCCGGCCGCAGCCCGGTCGCGGCGGCGAACAGCACGAGCGGCCCGTGGCTCGGCCCGATTTGGTCGGCGAGCTGTCTGATGTCTGCCCATGAGTCAAACGGTCGTTGTTCGATGCGCGGTCGCTGCGGGTTCTCGACCCCGTCCTTGGCCGCGTTGGTGTTCAGTAAGCCCCAGCTGACTGCTCGGGCGAGGACCTGGCGCAGTGCCTGGGTCGCCTCGAAACGGTGTCCGCGTGGGATCGTTATCCGCCACGCGGCGATCTCGGCCGGCTGGAGCTGGGTGATCGGAAGATCCCCGAAGGATCGCGTCGACTTGGTCAAGAGCCATCCGAGCTTCTCGATCGTCTCTGGCTCGGCGTCGTGCTGGGCGAGCTAGGTCTCGACGAGTTCGCTGAGCGTCGGGGCGTCGGCCAGGTCCTGCTGTTGGCGGAGCCGATCGAGCGCGCGTTCGAGCGCCTCGGCGGCGGCTTGCTCGGACGGAAAGCAGCCGCGCTGCACGCGGTTTGACCCGCGTCCGCCGACGCGATACCGGTAGGCCCAGCACATCCCGTCTGCGCCGCTCGATTTGAGCGCGAAAATCTGTCCACGTTGCACCACGCGTCACCTCCAGCTTGATCTTGAGAGCTGGGGATACCACCGATCCTCTGCGGCATGTCCGGCTGGCGTCGGCTCGTAGCCTGCGTCGGGCGCCGTCGTCAGGGGCAGCTGTGTCATCCGGCGGCGGGATGATCATCTGAGGATGCTCGAACTCGGTGAGGCCGTTCTCTCGAAGCTCAAGGTCCCGGGTGCGATGCGCCTGCGCGTGGCTGAGGTCCTAGCGATCACCGATCAGGTCTGCGTGGCGCATCTCGATCATGAGTACGCCGAGCTCTGCCGCGTGCTCGTCGCTCGGCTGGGCCGTAAGCGCCCCTCGCCGCTGGCGCGTGGCGACGTGCGTATCTGGGCGGCCGGCGCGATCTACACGGTTGCGAGAGTCAACTTCTTGTTCGATCCCTCCCAGGATCCGCACGTGACCGCGGACGAGCTCGCCGAGCACCTTGGTGTGGTGAAGAGCACGATGGCCAACCAGGCGGCATTGATCGCAAAGACGCTCGACCTCGGCATGTTCGAGCCGGACCTGACCCGCGTCGCGATGCTCGAGGAGCATCTGATGGCCTGGATCGTTCAGGTCAACGGGTTCCTGGTCGACGCACGCACCCTGCCAGAGGAGCTCCAGGACGAGGCCCGCCGGCGCGGACTGATCCCCGACCTGCAATCCCGCCGGGCGGCGTGAGCGATTCGCCATCTCAGCCAGGTGCTGCCCCGCAACGGTGTGCCGCTGTGTTGGACGACTCGGTGATCGACGAGCTGCTTGATCTCACCAACCATCACGCAACGCCGGCGCCGACGATCGAGCAGCGACCAGAGCGCTACATCGCCTACTTCGAGAACACCTTTGGCGAGCAGTTGCTGTTTGTGCACGACGACGGCGACGCCGACGCGACGCTGTACCTCGGCGACCTCGACTGGGAAGCCGCGCCTCGTCAGCGACGCAAATGGCCTGCCGGACGTCGGAGACCTGATCCTGAACCGCGAGGAGCGCACGTTCCTCTGCGCCTGCTGGATCGCGACGGCCTGGCGCCGCGAGCCTCGCCGCGAATCGCAGTGAAGTCCCAGGACGCGTAGTCGGTCGCGGCTGTAGGGTGGCGCCCGCGATGAACTGCGGCCAGTGGCACTATCCGCGGGGTTTGATCCGCCTGAGCCGATTGTCCCGGCGGGTGGCCCGCTTCAGCTCCACGAACGTGGTGTCTGGGATCCCGCCGCGGAGTATTGGGGTGAGCCCGGGGACACGATCGCG
The DNA here is from genome assembly GCA_036509295.1 of Solirubrobacteraceae bacterium. Lineage (GTDB taxonomy): Bacteria > Actinomycetota > Thermoleophilia > Solirubrobacterales > Solirubrobacteraceae > Palsa-465. The sequence goes on from DATCFW010000030.1 coordinate 6,593, forward strand.
GCCTCGACCGCACAGGTGATCGCCGGCGGGCCTCGCATGGAGTACGAGTTCGAGCAGATCCTCCCCGCTCGCGGCGACCCCGATCACGACGACCCGATCATCGAGGCGATGGAACTCCGCGACCGCGGAGACACTGCAGCGGCGATCGAACTGCTCGGCGGCTTGCTCGAGCGCGACGCGCGATGCCTCGACGCGTACGTACACCTCGGCCTCCTGGCATTCAACGCGGGCGACACGCAACTCGCGCTGGGTCACTACGCAACCGGCGTACAGATCGCCGAGCGCTCGCTGCCGGAGCCCTTCAACGGGGCTCTCCGGTGGGGCTGGATCGACAACCGCCCGTTCCTGCGGTGCCTGCACGGCCTCGCGCTGAGCGCCTGGCGTCTCGACGAACATGACAGCGCGGAAACGCTCTGCTGGGCGTTGCTGTGGCTGAGTCCCGCAGACAACCAGGGCGTCAGCGGCATCCTGCCCGAGATCACCGCGGGCGCACGCTGGCCCGAGTGACCGGCGGATGACAGCCAACATCAGGCGATGACGGTACATGTCGCGTAGCTGTGCTGCGCGGGCGGTTCCGCGCCAAGCTGATCACGGCGCGTCGCCGGTGACGCCGGTATCGGAACGCCGCGCGGCGTTCGCGGCCTTCCGGTCCGCCTTCTGTTGCTGGAGCTGTCTGGCTCGCTGCTCGATCGAGACGACGGCCTCGGGCTGCTCACGGCCGAAGCGCTTGAAGTAGAGATGCTCGATGAACTCCGGCAGCGGGGCCCTCCAGGGCTCCTGTCGGTGGTTATCGATAGACCCGAGCTTCATCGGGTTCATCCCAAGCTCGCGCGCCATCTGCACCTGCGCGTGGGAGAGGTGGTGGCGCTTGCGCGCTTGGATCCAAGCTTGCAGCTTCGGTGGGATCGCGCGGGTTGGCGTGCTCATCCGGCCCCGCAGCAGCGCTTGTATTTGCGTCCGCTGCCACACGGGCACGGATCGTTGCGTCCGATCTTGACGGCGACCCGCGAGCCGGCGTACGCGGCACGGCTCGCGCGCTGCATCTCCTGGACGGCGGCGTTGGCTTCCTGCTCTCGCCCGGGCTGCCCGGCAAGCAGGCGCACGAGCCGCTCGTTGGCGTCCGCGATCCCAGAGGCGTCACCGTGTGCGCGCGCCATCGCGAGCGCGTCGCGGAACGCCTGCTCGGCGCGTGAGCGATCGGAGAGGGCGAGGTGGACGTCGCCGGCGTGGATCTGTGTCCACAGGTCGTCGGGGAACCGGCGCAGGTTCTGCTCGATCCGCTGGAGCGCCTGCTCGCCGCGTCCGGCCTCCGCGAGGATCACGGCGACGTCGTTTGCGAACATCGCCCGGTTGTCCTGATCGAGCGCTGCGAGCGCGTCACCAACCCTGACAGCCTCATCCACGAGCCCGCGCCAGGCGAGCGCCATCGGCAGCTCGATCAGCCACGTGTCGCCGATTCCGTCCACGCTCATCAGCTCGGCGAACACCTCCGGCTTGCCGGTCAAGCGCGCCGAGAGCTCGAGCGCCAGCTCGGCATCGGCGCGCAACTCCACCTCCGAGGCAGGTGTGCGCGGATCGCGGTCCGCCGCGTTCTGCAGCCCTCCCAGCAGCCAGAGCGGCAGCCCGAACGTCGGCTCTGAGAGCATCGAGGCCCCGCCCACGATCACGTCCCAGCCGTCGCGGTTGCTCGCCGGCGCGCGCTCGAGTCGCTCGGTGATGACCCGTTGCGCCTGCTCGGCGTGCTCGGCGCACATCCCCATGCGCTGCTCGTCGAGCTCCGCGGGAAAGCCGAACCGTCCGCCCGCGCACGCCGGACAATCCGGCGCGGGGTCCGTCGCCGGCTCGAGCCGCACCCGGGAGCGGTCCAGATCGACCGGGCCGTAGCGCTCCTGCGCGAGATCCTGGATCGCGCCGAGCCCGATCGGCTCCCACCCCGACGCCGCCAGCTCGATCTCAGCTGCCGGCGGCGTGTGCGCCGAGCCCAACTCCGAGAGTAGGCCGGGAACCTCGCGCGCGAACGCGAGCTGCGGATAGGCGCCCGAGACCAGCAGCTCCTCATGCGCGGCGCCGACAGCGAGCACCGAGCCCGCGAGCTCGCCGATCACAGCGGCAATCGTCCTCGCCGTGTCGCGCGCCCGGCGCACCGCGTCATGGAGCATCAGATACAGGACGACCTCGTAGGAGTCGCCGTCACCGGTAGCCGTCGCCCACGCCGTGTCGCGATCGCGCATCCACCCAAACGGCTCCCACGTCAGCACGAACACGCGCAACCGCGCCGCGATCAGAGCCTCGCGCCCCTCCAGTTCCGGCCATGCGAGCCGCAGCTCCAGCAGCGCCCGCTCAGTCTCGGGCACGCCGGCAAGCGCATCCCGCACATCCTCAGTGACGCCGGCGAAAGGATCCACGACGAGTAGGCACGATATAGCCGCGGACGTGCCGGTGAGCGCGCGCGCCGGGTGTGAGCAAGCGATCCCGGCAACGAACGCGCGGTCAGGTCCAGCCCCAACTGCACGCTTCGCGTCCAGCGCGCGTCCCGCCACCCGGTCCGGCAGCCGAATCTGAGCGCCTTCTGCTCGACCAGATCGCCGCCGGCGAGCTGGACCTGCATCTGACCGCGATCGCAGATGCGGTCCGGGCGCGCCATGAGCTGTTGCACACGGTCAGTGCGGCCAAGGCGCTCGCGATGCTCAACGTCGGCGACCGCGTCCGCATCAACCACCACGCCAGCCCACGCTATCTGCGCGGCATCCATGGCAACGTCGTCGAGCTCGACGACCACGGCGCGACCGTCTGCGTGCACCGCCCGATCGGCCGCTTCAAGAGCGGCGAGATCCGCTGCCCACCGCTCGTACTCGACAGGCTCAACCCAGCCGCCTGACTGCGATCACAAGGAGACCCGTCCGACCATGAGTCCAGCCCGCCGGGCCGATCCCGACCTCGACAGCCTGATCGAGGAGATCACCGTCGATTGCTACAACGAGGAGGAGCAGCTCACGGCGTTCGAGAACGCCTTCTACGACGCCAGCTTTCCGTGCCCCGGCACCGTCATCGGCGAAGACGTCGAGGTGCTCTCAGTCAGCCTGAGCAACCGCCGCCAGGAACTGATCGCAACCTGCCGCCGCGGCGGACGCCGCCACGAACTGGCGCTGCTCGACATCACCGTCCAGGCAGACCCAACCACCGCACGCCTGCTCGCCGCATATCGCCGCTGGGTCGGCGATCAAGGCTGAGACGGCCTCCTGATCGGCTTCAGCTCTCGCCGCTGTCAGCGTCGAGACGCCGCAGAGCAAAGCCATGCACGGTTTGGGTGGGCGTCAAGTGCTCAAGAAAGGACAGAATGCTCTGCACCACTGATCCGGGGCTATCGTCCGGTCGCGCTCATACCCTGACGAGCTTGCCTTCCCGCAACGAGCCGTGCCCGTGTGGAAGCGGGCAGAAGTACAAGCGCTGCTGCCTTGTGCAGCTGGGAGTTGTGGCACGCGAACTCCGCGAGCGTGATGCGTTCCTGGGCGATCTGACTGCGTGGCTGAGGGCCGAGCACGCGCAGACGCTCGAGGACGCTGGCAGCCACACGACGCTGATGCGGATGCTCCGCGGGGTCAGCGGGCGGGGCATGAGCATGGTCTGGACGCTGAACGACTACCTGCCGGCGGACGGCGGGCCGACGCTCATGGAACGCTACATCGCTCGTCCCGAGCTCGGCCCGTCAGCCAGGGCGATCGCGCGCGGGCTGGCCCAGGCTCGCCTGGATGTTTTTCGAGTGCGCGCGGTGACGCCCGGCGTGTGTCTCGAGCTCGAGTCGCTGCGCGACGACACGTTGGTGCGGGTTGCGTGGCGCGACGGGCTCGAGCACTTCCGGATCGCCGAGATCCTCGTCGCGCGCGTCGTCGATGCGACGGCCGCGCCCACTCTATGGGGACCGGGTGCACGTTTCCCAGCAGATGGTGAGCGGCGCTGGAGGGCGCGAGTCGCAACATTGCCGGCCGATCCGGCGCAGGCGGCACTGACGATCCTCGGCTTCCACCCCGACGACGCCGCCGAACCCTTGCCGGATGGGGCCGAGTTGCACGCGATGACCTGGTCGATCGAGGACGACGAGTCCGTGCTGGAGGTGATCGAGGACGACGAACTCTGGGAGTGTCTCGGCGAGGCGATCCCGAGCGGATGGGCGTTCGCGTGGCCCGATGAAGAGACGCCGGGCCTCACCGACCTCGGCGGCTGGCGCGAGGAGGCGGGCGAGATCGAGGCCGCCCGCCTGATCATCCGCGAGCAGGACATCACTCTCCTCAGCGCCGACAGCGGCACCCTGCACGAAATCGCGTGCCTTCTGGAAGCCAACTTAGGCGAGCTGATCGTGCCGCGGCGCGAGTCGCTTGCCGCGTGAGCGGAAGCCGCGGGCCCCGCTCGTTGAAGGCTGCACTCAGGGCCTCTGTCGACACTCGGACACGCGACCATCGGACAAAGGGACGCGACAGTGGCGCCTAGATCGACGAGCCGCACCTCAGAGACGCCGATCGGCGAATTGGTCGCCGCCTTGACCGTCGAAGAGCTGCGGGAGGTCGTCTCGGCCGCGGTCGATTGTCACGATGACGTGGAGCGGCAGGTGCGGCTGGTGACCGCTCGCGCGGCCGGCGATCTGGCGCAGTTGCGCGCCGAAGTGGACCGCGGTCTTCGCACGCGACGGTTTCTCGGCTACCGAGAGAGCATGGACTGGGCGCGGTCAGCGCGGCCGATCGTCGCAGAGCTGGAAGCGGCCGTCCGGACATCCCCGTCAAGGGAACTGGTGGAGCTGCTGCAGCGCGCAATCGGCTATGTCGTCAAGGTGATCCTGCACGCGGATGACTCCTCCGGATTGATCGGTGACGTAGCGCGAGAGTTGCTGGCCGTGCACGCGCTGGCGTGTGATGCGGGGGTCGCCGATCCGGTCAAGCTGGCCGCGTGGATGATCCGATTCCGGTTCGCCGACCAGGACTTCTTCGAGGTCGACCCCGTCCGCTACGCGAGCGCGCTCGGAGAAGACGGGATCGCTGCCTATCGACAAGCGGTCGCCGCCCACCCGAGCGACGACTCGTTCGCGGCCAGCTACGCGCGCGAGCGTCTCGCCATCCTGGACCGTGACATCGACGCGATCGTGACATTGTTGGGCGGGGACCTGAGCACCCCATACCGGTTCGTGCGGGTCGCCGAAGCGATGGCCGAGCTTGGGCGCGATGACGACACGCTGGCCTGGACAGCGCGTGGCATCGCGGAGACCCACGGCTGGCAGACCGCGAAACTGTACGACCTGGCGTGCGCCGTGCACACAAGACGCGGACAGCCACTCGAGGTGCTCGCGCTGCGACGCGCGGAGCACGAGCGGATGCCATCGCTCTCAACCTACCGCACGCTACGGACCGCCGCCGGGACGATGGATGCCTGGCCGCTCGAGCGCGATGCCGCCCGAGCGGCATTGCAAAGAACCGATCTCCGCGCGCTCGTCGACGCCCTCCTCAGCGACGGCGACGGCGGTCTCGCCTGGGACACAGCCGCAGCCGCTCCTAGCGACGCGATCGGGGCTGACCTTTGGCTGCGCCTGGCCGGGAGCCGTGAGGCCGACGCGCCCGCCGACGCGCTCGCCGTGTACCAACGGGTCGCTGACGAAGTGCTCGAAACGGCCGATCGGCGAGCGTACGCGGCAGCCGTGCGAATCCTCAAGCGCGCTCGAGCGACGGCGCAGGGCGCAGGCGCGCTTACCGAGTTCACCGACTACATCGCGCGCCTCCGCGAGCAGCACCGGCGGCGGCCGGCCCTGATCTCGATGCTGGACAAGGCCAACCTCCGCTGAGCGACCCTTGGACCGAGACCTCTCCGCTCGTGAACCTAGCTGGAGCCGTAGCATCGCTTGCGAGTCAGACAAGCGGCGGCGGTTCGCGCCCCCTCAGCAGACGCTGATACCCAGTTCGGCAGCGGAGCCGCGAAGCTTTTCGTCGAACGTCAGCACGGCACCACCAGTGCGGGCGGCGGCAAGAAGGACACAGCAGTCCGGCATCCGCCGCCCGGTCCTGGCGCGGAGCGATGCCAGTTGCACGACGGCATCTGCAGGGATGTCAAGCACCGTCACGTCCATCGCCTTGAGGGCCGCGTACGCCTGCTCCCCCAACCCCCCGGCGGACGGGTGAACAAGCACCTCCGCCACGGTCAGCACACTGGCCGCCAGCGGCCCCTGCGCAGCCGCGAGCTCCAGCCTGTCCACGGCACGCGAATGCTGAGCGTCATCGGGATTCAGATGCGCAATCAGTACGTCCGCGTCCAACAGAGTGAGGCGGGCCGGGGTGACGTCGGCAGCCGTCATTCAGGCCACTCGTCGCGCAACCGCTCACGTGCATCCGGCGGCCACACGCCGGCCAGAGAACCAGCGCTCTGCCGCACGCCGGCAACACGGCGCTGCGAGGCCTGCTCGTCGTGAAGGACCCGCTGTCCCTCTGCAGCCAACCGGGCCAGCAGCCGCGCTCGACTCAAGTCCGGCCAACGCCGCGCCGCCTCGTCCAATACGGCAGCGAGCTCATCAGTTTCCGTGACGAGCAGACGGTGGCGTTTCGTCGGCATACCCTAAGTGTATCACCTAGTGCGTCACCCGGCCGTGGGCTCCGAGCCCTCGCCGCTGAAGTTCACAGGATTCCGTGGGTGGTTGTCAGCTGCCGCGCGCGGCAGCTTGCATGCAGCGGCCAATTAGCCGGCCTGCGACCGTTACCGAGAAATTGGCGATTTGTAGGCCCTGGACGGGTGGGAATGGGTTGGGGCATACCGCCGCTGGGCAAGTTGACCTCGCCATCACCGCGATGCGACCACATATGTGTACACGTTCGTGCTACCCTTCTAGATGTGCCTCGCAACCCGCATGAAGTCCTGGCCACACGCGAAGCACGCGCGCAACTGCCCGCCCTGCTCGAGCGGTTCCGCCAGGCCGGCGCCGACGCCGAGCCGGTCGTGATCGGGGCGCGACGGCGCCCCGAGGCTGTCGTGCTCTCCTACGAGCGCTACCTGAAGCTCGTCGGCGGCCGCGCACGCGTCGCAGCCGCATTAGAGCAGCAGGCGCGCGAGGCAGGCGAAACGCTCGACGCCGAGGACGCCATGGAGCTTGCGAACAGCGAGCTGCATGCGATGCGTCGCGACCGGGGCGCTCCCAAGCGCTGACGACGGCGCGTGCGCGCCGTTCTGGACCCCAACGTGCTCGTGTCGGCCGCGATCTCGCCAGCCGGCCCTCCACGTCAGATCCTCACCGCCTGGATCGACGAGCGCTTTGAGCTGATCGCCAGCCCCGCGCTGCTCGACGAGCTCGCCGACGTACTCGCTCGCCCGAAGTTCCGGCGCTTCATCACCGCCGCCGTCGCGACCGAGTTCATCGACGGACTCGCCACCGACTCCGTCATCGTCGCGGATCCGCCACAGCTGCCCGGTGTCTCGCCGGATCCGGACGACGATTACCTGGTCGCGCTGGCGCGCGCCGCCGGCGCGAACTACGTCGTGTCCGGCGATCAGCACCTACTCGGCCTGACCGACCCCGACCCGCCGGTGCTCAGCCCACGCCAGTTCCTCGACCTTCTCGACGCGAGGTCCTGATGCGCGTCGCTGTGATCGACGACGTCCACGGCGACCTCGACGCGCTGCGCCAAGAAGGACAGGGTTGAGCCTCACGGACTCAGATACCGTGGAACACCATTGGAACACACCCCCGCATAAACAGCCCAATTTAACCGCGTCCAGTACAGGAAGAACCTCAAGACCGCCTGCTCATGGCGGCGGTAGAACTCGCCGAAGGCCTGCGGATTCTCAGGCGTCGCCGCAAACAGCTCAGCGTCGGACCTCGAGGCAGGTCGTCTCATCATGCTTTCTTCACCGCAAGCCCCGATCTGTGACATCCGGGTCTCGCATCGCCACGCCGCAGTGCGCTCCCGCGGAGAAGACCTCGCGTGAGCTCGAGTCAAACCGCAGCTCTAACAGACGAGCGCTCCCCCTCCGAGCCACTCGCTGATCCTAACCCGACGGACGCTCAATCCAGACCACGGTCCCAGCCACTCATCGACTCCGAGCGCGCCCCAGAGCCCGCCCGGGCTCGGCGGTCGCGCGACGGTGTCTCAGTCGAGCAGCTTTTACTGCGACGAGCCGAGGCTAACGGCGGCACCTCATTTCGCGCCATGAGCCTGCGTCTGGTCGAGCTCGCAGCCGGATTCAGCCGAGAGCGAGTGTCTCGCGCGTGCTGTCGGATGTCCTCAAGAGTGCCGGCCGTGCGTGGGAGGAGAACCGCAGACCGTCGCTTTCGCCAGAGCCTTGCTCGGGGTGTGTGACCTATCGGCGGTGTCTGATGAAGCTGGTGTCGTACAAATGCAGCAAGATGCGTCCGGGACTGGCAACTCCGACTGCATCGGGGTGAACTTTTGGGGTTGAACGTTTCTATTGCAGCGTGATGTCAGCGATCCGACTAAAGACGGTCTGCCCGTTCGGGTACGTCCAGCGCAGGCGCACCGACCCGCTTCCGGGGAACACCTGCTGCACCTCGAAATAGCCGTGCGGGCCGTTCAGCGGCACGGTCTTGACCGTAGTGAAGTCCGCGCCGGAGTTGGGCTTGAACTGGATTTCGACCTGCTGGCCTCGGTGAGTGCTGCGGGCGGCGTCCGGAGCGGGACGCACGTCGCCCCAGACGAGCAGCGGGTGCTTGGCGGCGGTGCGCGTCACCGGCAGGTACAGCGGCATCCTGAACGCGTCAAACGTCGGCTTGGGCTGCCCCGTGGCCGTCTCCAGGCCGGTCGCGAACACCGTGGTGCCTGGCGGATCTGCGATCAGGAAATTGTCGAAGGACTTGATCTGCGGGTCGTGCCAGGTGATGTACTCGGCCCAGTTGAGGTAGTACGCGGCGAGCGCGGGCGTCACCGTGTATTGGTTGTTGGGCGGGTTGGTGATGTAGCCGTACTCGGTCGACCAGATCGGGAACTTCGTGTTTGAGCCGTAGACGCGCTGTAGCCGGTCGAGGGTTTCCTCGAGTGTCGGGGTGGCCGCCAGCTCGGCGTCGTCGGGCGAGTTTGGGAGCCGGACGTTGGGCGGTAGTGATGTGAACCCGTAGGGATGGACGGCAAACCCAGAGGCCTTGAACAGTCCGGGGTTTTGCGTTGCGAACCGGGCCGATTCGGCCGGCGTTGTCGGGCAGCCGCGCTGGCGGGCCTGGGTCCCGCGTAGCTGCCGGTAGTTGGCGTCGACGCAGTACAGCGCCCGTAGGAATCGCAGCGGCACCATTGCGGCAAAGAGGCCCGGCTTCCCGTTCAGCGTCGCCCCCACGGGGCCGAGCTCGCCGATGAGGATGCGGTCCTGGCCGTGGCCGGTCGCGTGCAGCGAGCTCCAGGCCCCGTTGAGAAGATCGCGGTACAGCCTGGGCGCTACCTCCACCGCCGACCCGGCGTGCGTGGTCTCGGGCCCGAGGTTGTTCCCGATATTGGGCTCATTCCAGATCGACCAGAAGTCGATCCGCGGCAGCGGACGTGATGCGCCCGGGGGAGTGAAATGCCCGCTGTAGCGGATCCCGACCGCATGCGCCCAGTCTGCATAAGCGCCGGCGTCGGGTTTCCACTCGGGCTGGGTGCTCGGGGATGGAGCACCCCGACCTTCGGCCCAGCGGGGCGGCGGCCCGATCAGCGCCAGGTCGATCCCGATATGACGCGCCGTCAGTCCGCGGATCAGCGGGTCATATCTCGCCCACGACGTCGCGGGATACGCATTGGGGTCACTGGCATCAAACGCCGGCTTGTGCAACGAGGAGGAGTTCGGCGCGATCGCCGCCCAGTTCATATCCAGACGGACGACATCGACCC
>DATCFW010000031.1:0-10523 GCA_036509295.1 Solirubrobacteraceae bacterium
GAGGGGATCATGCGCGTGATCGCCGGCCCGGAGAAGAAGACCCGGGTGATGTCCGGCAAGGAGCGGCGGATCACCGCCTACCACGAGATGGGCCATGCGATCGTTGGGCACTTCCTGCCCAACTCCGATCCGATCCACAAGATCTCGGTGATCTCTAGAGGTCAAGCCCTGGGCTACACGATCTCGCTGCCCGGCGAGGACAAGTTCCTCACCACGCGCGCGGAGCTCCAGGACACGCTGTCGATGACGCTCGGCGGCCGTGCCGCCGAGGAGATCTGCTTCGACGAGATCACCACCGGTGCGTCCAACGACCTGGAGAAGGTGACCGCGACCGCCAAGCAGATGGTGATGCGGTTCGGGATGTCGGACAAGCTCGGCCCGCGGGTGTTCGGCCACGACCACGGCCAGCCGTTCCTGGGCCGGGAATTCAGTAGCGAGCCCGACTACTCCGACGAGATCGCGCGGGAGATCGACGACGAGATCCGGCGGATCATCGAGGACGCTCACGTGCAGGCCAAGACCATCCTGACGGAGAAGCGCGAGTCGCTCACCAAGCTGTCCGAGATCCTGCTCAAGCGCGAGACGATTGAGAAGGAGCAGTTCGAGGCGCTGCTCCAGGGTCAGAGCGAAGAGGACGTGTTCGGCTCCGAGGCGCCGGTCCCGCCCGAGATCCCCGTAGTGACCGGGACGCCCGCGGAGCGTGCGCGGCCGGACGCGCCGCGGCCGCTGCCCCGGCCTGGGCTCGCTGGCGGCACCGCCGAATAGCTGACGGTCTGACGGGTCCTGGACGCCATTGGCGGCGTCCACACTCGGTCGTATTGCCGGCGTCCTCGCTCGGTCGTGCGTTCTCGGTCGGTCGTGCGTCCTCGGTCGTGTGTCACGAGTCTGTGCCAATCGTCCACGGGCGGCCGTTCGCCTGTCACCGTCGGGCGGGTGGCCGACGCCGCTGACAAAAGCGACCCGGGAGGGCACAATTGTCAGCGGCGTGAGCTGCCGCTGGCCGGGTTGGCACGGTTGGCCGAACGGCAGCTCAGCCTCGTGTCCCAGACGCAGCTCTACGCGCTTGGCCTCAGCGCCAAGCAGATCCGGCGCATGGTCGCGCTCGGCCATCTGCACGCCGTCTGTCAGAACGTCTACGCCGTCGGCCACCCCGGGATCGTCCCGCGCGCCCATCTCCTCGCCGCCCAGCTGAGCCTCGGCCCGCGCTCCTTCCTCAGTCATCGGACGGCCGCGGCGCTCCACGGCCTGCGCGCCGTCAACACCCATGACATCGAGGTGACCGTTCCCGGCAAGGGCGCGCGCCGGCGACCGGGCGTCACCATCCACCGCACCGAAGCGGCGATCCCTCCCGACGAGATCCGCACGGCCGGACTGTTCCGGGTCAGCTCGGTTCTGCGGATGCTCGTCGAACTCGCCGCGCGGGAGTCCGCGGCGGAGCTCGAGCGACTCATCACCACGGCTATCCAGCGGCGCCTGCTCACACCCGACACGCGTGATGGCCGGGCGGCCATCGAGACCGTCCTCGCTTGCCACCCGCGCTTTCCCGGCCGCGGCCGGCTCGTCGTTGTCCTGGCCACCTACCGCCGCGTCGAGAGCCATGCCTCCCAGCTCGAGCTCGCGTTTGACCGGTTGCTGCATGGCCCCCCCGAGATCCCTGAGCCGCAGCGTAACGTCCGCATCGACCGTTGGGAGATCGACCGCTGCTGGCCGGCCCAGCGGCTCGTGGTCGAGCTCGACGGACGTCCGTACCACATCGCCGCCGGCGCCATGGAGCGCGATCGCATCAAGGACGCGTCGCTGCAGCGGCTCGGCTACGTCGTGCTGCGCTTCAGCGAGCTCCGGGTCGAGCACGACGCTCCCGGGATCCTCCGCGACCTGCGCCACTTCCTCGGTGTGTCGGCCGGAATCCAGGCAGACGGCGCTAGGGGCTAGCCGGGCAGCGGCGGGGTGAGCCCGGCGGCGTGGCACTGAGCCAGCCCGCGACCCAGGCCCGGGGCCGCTGCCAGCTTCGGCGGCTCGAGGAACGCCGGCGCGCGGAAGTCGAAGTAGTCGGTCATCGGATGGGCGTTGGCGTCGCGGAACGTCATCGCCGGAAGGTTCCACTTGCGCTCGATGAACGCCGTGATCGACGTGTGGTCCTGGACGACGCGTGAGACGTAGCCGGCTCGCGCCCACGGGGAGACGACCACCGTCGGCACGCGGAAGCCATAGCGGTCATACGCGCCGGGGGCGAGCGGCGGGTAGCCGGGCACCGCCATCGGCGCGATCGAGTCGGGCGCGATGGCGCGCGGCGGCGGGACGTGGTCGTAGTAGCCGCCGTGCTCGTCGTAGGTGAGAAACAGCGCGGTGTTCTTCCACGTCGGCGCGTGCATCAGCGCCTTGACGATCCGGGCGATGAACTCCTCGCCGACCTGCATGTCCTGCGGGTTCTCTTCCGACGTCGTCGTGTACTGCGGGTCGAGCATTGTGAACGGGGGCAGCCGCCCGGTGGCGGCATCGCGGAAGAACACGTCCATCTTCTTGATGCGATGACGGCGGGCCGGCGTGTCGAAGCCGGGCACGATCAGCGCGCTGGGCAGGTTCTGGTAGTAGTTGGCCCACTCGATCCGGTGATCGTCGAGGCGATCGAAGAACGTGCCGTTCGCCGCCGGGGTCTGGAACGTCTGACCGTTGGTCGCCACCAGCCCCGACGCCGTGCCGGTGAACAGGAACCGGCGGTTGGGGTACGTCTGCGCCAGCACCGAGGAGAAGTAACGCTGCCCGAGCGGGAAGTGCCGGGCGAGCGAGTACGTGAACGGCAGGTCGGTCTCATCCCAGAACGCCATCGCGATCGGGCCGCTGGCGGTGACGAAGCCGTCGTTGCGGCCGTTGTCGTAGGCAGTGTGCGAGGCGTTCCAGTCCTGGCCGGGGTGGCCGGCGAGCTGGCACGGCGACGGCGCCGGGCGGGCGAGCACGCGCTGGCCGCCGGCGCCGGGATTGGAGTTGGTCGGCCGGCCGTGGCGGACGGTGAAGCCGTCGACGGTCTGGCGCCCCGGCACCCGCGCCGGCACCATCCCCAGCAGGTTGTCGAACGAGTGGTTCTCCATCATCAGGACGACGACGTGCTTGATCTCCGGCATCGACGGCGTACCGGCGGGCAGGTGGGGGAACGGCCGGCTGTCGGGGCGCCGGACGCCGGCGATCCGCGCCACTGGTCGCGCCCACGCCGGCAGGGCGGAGTACCCCAGGGCCGCGGCGCTGCCGGCGGCCGCGCCGAGCAGCGAGCGCCGGGTCAGCATCCCGGTCAGCGGCCGGTCCACAGCGTGACGATCAACCATGACGACGGGATGTATACCGCGTCAGCGGCGGTTCGGCGTGGCGACGGCGCCGCCGTTCACGCGCTGGTCACGCCCCGGGAGCCGACTCCGGGGGTAACGTGCTCGGGATGCACGACGATCCCCACCCCGGACCGGGCCGGCTCGCCATGTCGCTCACGCGCGTCTGGCTGCCGTTGGGCATCGCCCTGGCCGGCGTGGTGTTGATCGTGATCGGGCACGGCAGCTACTCGGATCTGGCCAACACCCACTCACTGGAGTCGGGGGGCGGGGTGGCCCTGCTGCTCGTCGCGCTGTGCGTGTGGATGCTCAACTGGATGTACCGGCTCAGCGTGCAGAGCAACGACGAGCGCGACGACGAGGAGCGCGCCCGCGAGCACTTCGACCGCACCGGTCGCTGGCCCGACGAGGATTAGCGGTTCACCGGATGGGCCACTAGCCGGTGCGCGACTCGTCCTTCGCCGACCCCTTCGTGGTGATGGGGATCGTCAACGTGACGCCCGATTCGTTCTCGGACGGCGGGCGCTATGTGCACGCCCCGGCGGCGATCGCGCACGGACTCGCGCTCGAGGCCGACGGGGCCGGGATCCTCGACGTCGGCGGCGAGTCGACCCGCCCGGGCGCTGAGCCGGTGTCGCGGGTGGATGAGCTGGCCCGCGTGGTCCCGGTCATCGAGGGGCTGCGGGCGGCGGGAACGCGGGCGCGGATCTCGATCGACACGTCCAAGGCGGCGGTGGCGCGGGCGGCGCTGGCCGCCGGGGCGGACATGGTCAACGACGTCACCGCGCTGCGGGGCGATCCCGAGATGGCCGACGTGGTCGCCGAGCATCGGGTCGACTGCTGTCTCATGCACATGCTCGGCGAGCCGCGCACGATGCAGCGCGATCCCCACTACGACGACGTCGTTGATGACGTCGCGGCGTTTCTGTCGGCGCGGATGGCGTTCGCCACGTCGCGCGGCGTCGCCGCGGACCGGATCCTGCTCGACCCCGGCATCGGTTTCGGCAAGACCGACGCCCACAACCTCGAGCTACTCGCCCGGCTGGGCGAGCTGGCGGCGCTCGGCCGCCCGATCGTGATCGGCACGAGCCGCAAGTCGTTCCTGGGGCGGATCACCGGCCGCGCGGTCGACGATCGGCTGGCGGCGACGGTCGCCACCAACGTGCTCGCCTACGAGCGCGGAGCCCGCGTCTTTCGCGTTCACGACGCCGGCCCGATCCATGACGCGCTGATGATCGCGGCTGCTACGGTCCGTCCGCCATGGCCGAGCACGACGCCGACGAATACGACGACGACGCCGACGACATAGACGACGAGGGCTCAGAGCCCGAGGTCACGATCGAGATCTCCGGCCTGTCGCTGTTTACTCACGTCGGGGTGACGGCGGCCGAGCGGGAGGTCGGACAGCGGCTGTTGCTCGACCTGCGGCTCGACGTGGGGGAGTGCGACGCCACCCTCACCGATCGGATCGAGGACACGATCGACTACGCGCAGGTGTGCGACGTCGCCAACCTGGTCGCCCAGCAGCGCTCCTACAAGACGCTCGAACGGCTGTGCGCGGCGATCGCCGACCGGCTGCTCGATCAGTACGAGGCCCACGCCGTCTGGGTCAAGGCCGCCAAGCCCGAGCCGCCGCTCGCCCTGCCGGTGACTGAGGTGTCGGTCGAGGTCTGGCGCGAACGCGCCTCCAGCTAGCGGGCGACCGGACGCCGAGGCGCCATTCCGCGGTGGGCACGGTCGGCTACCTGGGCCTCGGCTCCAACATCGGTGACCGCTGCGCGCACCTGGCGGCGGCCGCTGCCGCGCTGCCGGCGCTCGGCGTCGACGTGCTGGCCTCGTCGGAGCTGTATGAGACCGAGCCGGTCGGGCTGATCCTGGATCAGGCGGACTTCCTCAACGCATGCCTGCGGATTGCCACCTCGCTCGGGCCCGAGCAACTGCTCGACGCGTGCAAGGCAGTCGAACGCGAGGTGGGCCGGGCGGCCGGCGGTCCGCGGCACGGCCCGCGGGTGATCGACGTCGACCTGCTACTGCTCGGCGCCCTGCAATACAGCTCGGATCGGTTGATGCTGCCCCATCCCGAGGTGAGCTCGCGCCGATTCGTGCTCGTGCCGCTGCTCGAGCTCGACCCCGGGCTGACCCTGCCCGGCGGGGAGCGGCTGGCTGATCGGCTGGGCGCGCTGGATCGATCCCCGCCCACCCAGGCGGTCCGCCGCGCCGGCCCGGCGCTGGTGTAATTGAGCGCATGCTGCTCGTCGTCGACGTCGGAAACACTCAGACTCACTTCGGCGTCTACCGCGACGGCGAGGCCGTGATCGCCGAGCACTGGCGCTTTGCCACCGTGCGCGAGTCCACTCGCGACGAGCTCGGCGCCGCGCTGGCCAACCTGCTCGCGCTGCGACGGCTCGGCCTCACCGACATCGATCGGTCGATCGTGTCCTCCACGGTGCCGCAGCTCTCAGGGCGGTGGACGGCAATGGCGCGGCAGTATCTCGGGCACGAGATGCTCAGCGTCGGACCGGCGATCCGCACCGGCATGCCGATCCGCATCGACAATCCCCGGGAGGTGGGCGCCGATCGGCTCGTCAACGCGATCGCCGCCTACGCCCATTTTGGCCGCGCCTGCGTCGTCGTGGACTTCGGGACCGCGATCACCTATGACGCCATCTCCGACGACGGGGCGTACCTAGGCGGAATCATCACCCCCGGCGCCGAGATCTCCCTCGACGCGCTCTATGAGCGGGCGGCGAAGCTCCCCAAGGTGGAGATGGCGGAGCCGCGCTCGCTGATCGGCAAGTCGACGGTCGACGCGATTCGCAGCGGCATCGCCTTCGGCTTCGCCGGCCAGGTGGAGGGGATCGTGCGCCGCCTGCGCGCCGAGCTGGGCGATGACACCCCGGTGATCGTCACCGGCGGCCTGGCCCAGGTGGTGGTGCCGTTTGTGCGCGAGACGATCGATCACGTCGACGATCTGCTCACGCTCACCGGACTGCGACTCATCTGGGAGCGCAACGCTCCGTAGACGTCGCTGCGGCTTGGGGGGTCAGCCGAGTGCCGGAACCGGGACGTCGGGGGTGCGGGCGACGCTGGCGGCGAGAATGAGGAACGCGAGCCGCCGGCGGTTATCGGGCTCGGCGGCCTCGATCTCCGCATAGGTGTCGAGCAGCGAGCGGATCGCCGCGAACACCGGTGCGTCGTCGACCTCGTCGGGCACATCGCACGCCAGGCGGGCCAGCGCCAGCATCTCCGGGCCGCCCTCACTGCGACGCATCGTCGCGATCGCCCCGAGCATCACGTACTCGGCGACGCGGTCCAGCAGGACGTGGGAGGCCCGGTCGCGCTCGCCGACGGCGGGGCCGGCGGGCTGCAGCGGTGCGCCGGCGGCGATCCGCAGCGACTGCTCGGAGGCGATGGAGCGGACCTGCTCGGCTGACAGGCCGACCTGGATCGCCGAGCGCAGCTGGGTGATCGCGGACATCAGGGTGTGGCCGTAGGGGGCGTCGGACGCGAACAGGATCTGGCCGGGCGGTACGAGGGAGAACAGGGCCTGCAGGTCGGCGGGCATCCACCAGGCGGTGTCGAACAGCAGGTTCGGGTGATCGGCGGCGACGCGCCAGATCCACGACAGGTCGCAGACGCCGGCATGGGCGAGGATGAAGCGGGTGTTCGGATACACGCCGGCCAGCTGCACGGCGTGGGCCCCCAGCGCGGGGATGCCGCGCCCGGCATGAATGAGCATCGGCAGCTCACGCTCGTGGGCGATCGCCGCGAGGTCGCGCACCACGGGATGGTCGAGCGTGAACTCCTCGGCCCGCGGGTGGAGCTTGATGCCCTTGGCGCCGGCCTGCAGTGCCCGCTGCGCCTCGGCGGCGGCGTCCCCGTTGTTGGGGTTGACGCGGCAGAACGGCGTCAGCAGGCCGTCTGCGCCGGCGGCGGCCGCGATCACCATGTCATTGGCGGGCGGATAGCCGGCGGGCTCGTGCATTGGGAAGACGAACGCGCCCCGGGCGCTCGCGGTGCGCAGCGCGGCGAGCAGCTCGTCCGGGGTCTGGCTCATCCCGTCGGGATCGTTCTGGCCGAGGTGGGTGTGGGCGTCGAACAGCTCGAGACCGGGGGTCTGTTCGAGCATCAGCGCAGCCCAGGGCCTCATTGACGCGGCGATGTCCATGCCCCTCATTCGTACCATGAAACGATCATGACCCCCGTCGCGCACCCATTGCCTCCGCTGTCGGAGGCGGTTGCACCCGCCGCCGAGCGATCACTCTCCGATGCCTGGAGCCTCGGCGGAGTGCCGATCCGCAACCGGGTGGTGCTGGCCCCGCTCGCTGGGATCGGCAACTGGTTCGTCCGGCTCCAGGCCAAGCGCCACGGGGCCGGACTGGTCGTGTCCGAGATGGTGTCCAGCTTTGCCATCCACTACCGCAACGAGCGCACCTGCACCGAGTTGCTGCGCATCCATCCCGACGAGCATCCGGTGTCGGTCCAGCTGTTCGGCTCAGACCCCGACGTGATGGAGTCCGCTGCCGAGCGCGTCGCGGCCGCCGGCGCGGACCTGATCGATCTCAACATGGGCTGCCCGGTGCCCAAGGTGTGCAAGACGGGCGCGGGTGCGGCGCTGCTGTCCGATCCCGCGCGCGCGGTCGCGGTGGCCCGGGCCGCCGGCCGGGGCAGCGGGCTGCCGGTGACGGTCAAGCTCCGCTCGGGCGTGCGTCCCGGCGATCTCAGCGGCGTCGACGTCGCCCGCCGGCTGGCCGAGGCGGGCGTGGTCGCGGGCCTGTGCATCCACCCGCGCCACGCCTCGCAGCGCCACACCGGCCGGCCCGACTACGAGCTGGCCCGGCAGCTGGTGGAGGAGCTGCCGGTGCCGGTGCTTATCTCCGGGGGGTTGCGCACGCCCCAGCTCGCGCGGGACGCGTTCGAGCGCACCGGGGCCGCGGGGGTCGCGCTGGCGCGGGGATCGCTCGGCAACCCCTGGCTGTTCTCGCAGCTGCTCGGCGAGCGGGCCGGCGAGCCCGACCAGGCCGAGATCCTCACCGAGCTCGATTGGGTGATGGAGCGCGCCGTCGAGCATCTCGGCGCTGAGCGGGCCACCCGCTACCTGCGCAAGTTCTACCCGTGGTACCTCGAGCGGCTGGGCGCTGACACGGCGCTCCAGGACGGGCTGCAGCGGGCCCCGACGCTGGGCGAGGCGCGAGCGCTGCTCGGGATCACCGCGTCGTAGCGCGGTCCCCGGCTCCGGCCCCAATCCGGGACACGCCGGGTCGGGGGCTACGCGGACCCGAAACAAGCTTCACATTCCGCCCTGAAAATGGAGTAGGGTCTCGCGCCATGTTCCGGTGCGTTGCCCGCCTGGCCGCCTGCTCGTTGCTGCTGGCGCTGCTGTGCGCCACCGCCGCGCAGGCCCAGGTCCAGCCGTACGGCACCAACGACTACGGCGGGTTTCGCAACATCCTGCCGCCCGGGACCAACGGCTTCGACGACGCCGCCCAGCTCGCCCAGTTCGAGGCCGCGGGCACCCGGCCCGCGCACAGCTCCGACCAGCTGCAGATGTACTCCAGCCTCACCCAGGCGGCCGGCTCCGTCACCGCGGCCACGATCCCGGACTACTTCAAGGACGCGACGTTCGGCGTGCCAACCGGTGACGTCGAGAGCAGCCAGACGCCCGAGCCGGGGGCCACGATCATCCGGGACACGCAGTTCGGCGTCCCGCACATCTACGGCGACACCCGCGCCGAGCTCATGTTCGGGATCGGCTACGCCACCGCCGAGGACCGGCTGTTCTTCATCGACGTGCTGCGCCACGCCGGCCAGGGTGACCTGGCCTCGTTCGCCGGCGGGGCGAACGTGGCGATGGACAAGCAGGTGTGGGCCGACGAGCCCTACACGCAGCAGGACCTCGTCAACCAGGTCAACTACGTGCAGAATCAGCCGGGCGGCGAGCAGCTGTACGCCGATGCCACCAGCTATGTCAACGGGATCAACGCGTACATCGCCCAGGCGGAGCAGCCCCTCAACTCGCTGACGATGATGCCGGCCGAGTACGACGCGATCGGCCAGCCTCAGGGGCCGGCCCCGTTCACGATCGAGAACCTCGTCTCGATCGCCACGCTGGTCGGCGGCATCTTCGGCAACGGCGGTGGCGACCAGCTCTACAACGCCATGCTGTACGAGAACCTCGCGCAGAAGTTCGGGCCCGAGCATCAGGTCGTGGCCGGCGCGCCGACGGTGATCGCCAAGCGCACGAAGCCCAAGCGCAAGCCCAAGCCGCGCCGGCACCGCGCCAAGCAGGGGCACGCGACGAGGGCCAAGCACCCCACCCGGACACGGCACCGTCCCAAGCACAAGGCCAAGCACAAGCGCAAGCACAAGGCCGCCGCCGACCACTCCGGCTTCGGCACCTTCCTCAGCTTCGATGACCCCAACGACCCCGAGGCGCCCACCACCATCCACGGCACGAAGTTCCCCTACCAGACCCTGCCGGCCCCCAGCAAGCAGGTGAGCAAGACCGTGGCGCTGCCCGATCCGGGATCGGTTCAGATGGTCAACGAGGTCGCCGGCGGCGCGGCTCCGGCGGGTGAGGTGCGGCGCGCTCACTCGACCGGTAAGGGCCACTCCGGCCTCGGACTCGGCGCCGCGGCCAACGCTGGACCCGGTCTGCTCCAGTTCCCGCGGTCCATGTCCAACGCGCTGCTGGTGAGCGCCAAGGACTCGGCCAGCGGCCACCCGCTGGCGGTGATGGGGCCGCAGGTGTCCTACTTCGCGCCGCAGATCCTCATGGAGGAGGACATCCACGGCCCCGGCATCGACGCCGACGGCGCCGCGTTCCCCGGCGTCAACCTGTACGTCGAGCTCGGCCACGGCCAGGACTACGCCTGGTCGGCGACGTCGGCGGGCCAGAACATCATCGATACGTTCGCGGTGCCGCTGTGCAACCCATCGGGCGGGCCGGTGGCGGAGAGCTCGGACGACTACGTCCTGCGCGGGCAGTGCGTGCCGATGGAGACCCTGACTGACAACGAGTCGTGGAGCCCGAACCTGGCCGACTCGACGCCGGCCGGCTTGATCACGCTCCAGACCGAGCGGACCGCGTTCGGGATCGTTCAGGCGCGGGCCACGATCAAGGTTCGATCCTGCGGCCCGCTCGGCATCCCGCCTCGCCAGTGCGGGCCGGGATCGAATCATCCGGTTCCGGTCGTCTACACCAACCTG
>DATCFW010000032.1:0-12286 GCA_036509295.1 Solirubrobacteraceae bacterium
GGCGCGTCACTTACGTGGGTGACGGCGAGCGTGCCCGCCTGGTCAAGATCTGCCACAACCTGATGCTCGGCGTGGTGGCGCAGTGCATGGCGGAGGTCACCGTGCTGGCCGAGAAGGGCGGGGTGGCTCGCGCGGACTTCCTCGACTTCCTCAACGACAGCGTGATGGGCTCGACCTTCACGCGCTACAAGACCCCGGCCTACGTCAACCTCGACTTCACCCCGACGTTCACCCCGGCGCTGCTGCTCAAGGACTTCCACCTCGGCTTCGAGGCCGCCCGGGAGATGGACGTGGCCATGCCCCTCGCCGCCGCCACCGAGCAGATCGTCCAGGGACTCGCCGGGCTCAAGGGCAACGAGGTCGACTTCGCCGCGCTGCTCGAGCTCGCGGCGCAGGCCTCGGGGCTAGCGCTCGCGCCCGAGGACGTCGAGGTCGACGATGGCCTCAGCCCGCTGGCACCGGGCGCGAACGGCAGCGGTCCCGGCGCGCCCGCCACCCGCGCCGCCCCCGCCTGAGACCGGGGACCTTGGCATCTAAGCGAACCCATGGTTCGCTTAGACGCCAAGGTCCCTAGAGCAGCAGCGCGACCGGCGCCTCGAGCAGCTCGCGGACCCGTGCCAGGAAGCGGGCCCCGTCGGCCCCGTAGAGGATCCGGTGGTCGCACGCCAGGGTGACGTGGATCGTCGGGCGAGCCACGATCGCCGGCGCGCCCGGGTCTGACTCGTCAACGACGGGGCGTAGCTTCAGGGAGCCGACCGCGAGGATCGCCGCCTGCGGCGGGTTGATCACCGCCGAAAAGCTGTCCGTTCCGTACATCCCGAGGTTGGAGATCGAGAAGGTGCTCCCGGCCAGCTCGGCCGGGGTGATCGAGCCGTCGCGGACCTTGGCGGCGAGCTCCCGGGCGGCGGCGCCGATCTCGCCCAAGGACCGCCGGTCGGCATCGAAGATCGTCGGGACGACGAGCGCATCGTCGGCGGCCACCGCGATTCCGACGTTGACCCGGCCGTAGTGCTCGAAGCCGCCGTCGCGATAGGCGCCGTTGACTCGAGGGAACGCCCGCAGCGCCAGCGCCGCTGCCTTGACGATGAAGTCGTTGTAGGACGGCGGGCGATCGGTCACCACGCGCATCTGCTCGCGCAGTGCCACCACCCGAGCCATGTCGATCTCAACGCGCAGCTCGAAGTCCGGCACGGTGGCGCGTGACTCGGCCATCCGGCGCGCGATGGTCTGCTGGAGGCGGCTGAGGCTCTCGCGAGTTGTCTCGCCCTTGGCGGTCTCGGCCGGGACGGCGCCAGACGGGACCGGAGCGCCCGCCGGGGCCAGGGAGGGGCCAGCCGGGGCGGAGCCTCCGTTGCGGCCCGACGCCGCGCCGCGCGCCGCGCGCTCGACATCGGCCCGGATCACGCGCCCCTGCGGACCGGAGCCGGCTAGCGTCGCCAGCTCCACGCCGAGCTCGGCAGCGATGCGGCGGGCGAGAGGGGAGGCTTTGACCCGTTCGTCGCCGCGCGGGGTCGGGGCGTCCGCCGGAGCTGCCGTACCGCCGGCAGCCGTGGGGGCACCGGCAGCCGCGCCGGCACCGGCAGCCGCGGGGGCACCGGCAGCCGCAGCGAGCGCCGGCACCGCGCCCATCGTCTCGCCCGCCGCGCCGACCGTGACGATGACCGCGCCCACCGCGACGCTGTCACCAACCTGCGCGCCGAGCTTCAGGACCGTGCCGTCGTGCTCTGACTCATACGTCACGCTGGCCTTGTCGGTCTCGACCTCGACCAGCGGCTCGCCCGCGACGACGGCGTCGCCCTCGGACACGAACCACTGGAGGATCGTGCCCTCCTCCATCGAGTCCGATAGGCGCGGCATGACGATTTCGACGGGCACCATCCCTCCTCCGGCAGCGCGCGCTGCAAACGTTTGCGATACCATCCTAACGCAACAGTTGGACGAGCGTGAAACGAGTCCGGAAGGAGACGCGATGGCCAAGCTCCAGGCCCCGGAACAGCAGGACAGGGCCGGCGCGTACCTGGAGGGATACGCCCGGATGCTGCTGATCCGTCAGTTCGAGTCGGCGATGCATCGCCTCTTCCTGCGTGGTGAGGTGCACGGCACGACGCACCTCTACGCCGGTCAGGAGGCCGTCGCCGTCGGCGTCTGCATGGCGCTGAACCCCGACGACTACGTCACCGGCACGTACCGCGGCCACGGCCACGCGCTGGCCAAAGGCACCGAGCCCGAGCCGCTGATCGCCGAGATGCTCGGGCGGGTGACCGGCGTGTGCGGCGGCCGGGCCGGATCGATGAACGTCATCGACCTTGCCCACGGCCTCGTCGGGTGCTACGGAATCGTCGGCGGCTCGATCGCCGCCGCCCTGGGCGCCGCCGTCTCGGCCAAGCGCCAGGGTCGGGTGGCGGTGTGCTTCTTCGGTGACGGCGCCACCAACCAGGCCTACTTCCACGAGTGCATGAACATGGCGGCGATCCAGCGGCTACCCGTGGTCTTTGTGTGTGAGAACAACCTCTACGCCGAGTTCACGCCGTTGGCTGACGCCACCGCGGGGGGTGACATCGCCGCCCGCGCCGCCGCCTACGGCACGCCCGCGGCGGTGGTCGACGGCAACGACCTGTGGGCGGTCTGTTCCGCCGCCCAGCCGGCCGTGGACCGCGCCCGCTCGGGCGACGGGCCCACCCTGCTGGAGTGCAAGACCTATCGCCACTACGGCCACTCCAAGAGCGACCCGGCTCCGTACCGAACCAAGGAGGAGGTCGAGCAGTGGCTCGAGCGCGACCCGCTCAAGCTTGCCCGGGGCCGCCTGCTGAACGATGGACTGGGTGAGGAGCAGATCGCCGCCGCCGAGCAGGCGACGACGACGCTGATCGATCAGGCGGTCGAGAACGCGCTCGCCGCGCCCTACCCCGATCCCATCGCCGACGCGGCGACGGAGTTCAGCGCATGAGTGAGCTCGAGTTCAGAGTCGCGATCCGAGACGCGCTGGCCGAGGAGCTCGAGCGCGATCCGTCGGTCCTTTTCTTCGGCGAGGACGTCGCCGTCTCCGGCGGCGTGTTCAAGGCCACCCCGGACCTGTTCAAGCGGTTCGGCCCCGACCGGGTGTTCGACACCCCGATCTCCGAGCTGGCGCTCGCCGGCGCCGCCTACGGCGCGGCCGTCACCGGTATGCGTCCCGTCTTCGAGGTGATGTTCGGGGACTTCATGGCCCTGGCGATGGACAGCCTCGTCAATCAGGCTGCGAAGTTCTGGTACATCAGCAACGAGCAGGGCACGGTACCGCTCGTGGTGCGCTCGGCGGTCGGTGCCGGCGGGCGCTTCGGGGCGATCCACTCCCAGACGCACGGGACATGGTTCCAGGGCGTGCCGGGCCTGAAGATCGCGTTCCCGTCCTCGCCGGCGGAGGCCAAGGGGCTGCTCAAGGCGTCGATCCGGGACGACAATCCGGTCGTGTTCCTCGAGCACAAGCGGCTGTATTCGGTCAAGGGACCGGCTCCGACGCCTGAGCAGGAGGTCATCCCGCTCGGCCAGGCTGGGATCGCCCGCGCCGGCGCCGACGTGACGATCGTCTCGGTCGGCAAGGGCGTCCCCGACGCGCTGGCCGCCGCTGAGACGCTGGCCGGGGAGGGGATCTCGGCCGAGGTGGTGGACCTGCGAACGCTGCGCCCGCTCGATCTCCCCACCGTGCTCGGATCCGTGGCCAAGACCAACCGCATCGTCGCCGTCGAGGAGGGCCCGCGAACCGGCGGCTGGGCGGCGGGCCTACTCGGCGCCGTCGCCGAGGAGGGGCTGCACGATCTCGACGACGCGTGGATCCTGGCCACCGCCGAGACCCCGATCCCGTACAGCCCGACGCTGGAGGACGCATTCCTGCCGCAGACTGACGCCATCCTGGCGAGCGTCCGGTCGCGCCTCGGGGTGGGACCCGCAGCGGTGCCCGCACCCGCCTGAGCGCAGCGCGGCGCCGTACGCTTGGCTGATGCGCCCTCGCTGCTACGTCGCCGGCCCACTCGGCTTCACCGATGCCGGGCGCGACTACTACCGCCGGACGTACCTCCCCGCCCTCGCCGCGGTGGTCGAACCGGTCGATCCGTGGTCACTGACGGCGCCCGAGGAGCTGGTCGCCGCCGCGCGCGAGCGCCGGCGGCGCGAGCTCGCGCTCACCATGGGGCAACGCAACGCCGACGCGATCCGCTCGTGCCGGCTGCTCGCCGCCGACCTCGACGGGCAGGAGCTCGACTCGGGCACCGCCGCCGAGGTCGGGTACGGCGCGGCGCTCGGCCTCATCTGCTTCGGCCTGCGGACCGATCTGCGCCAGAGCGGGGAGGAGGGCGTGGCGGTCAACCTCCAGGTGGAGGCGTTCATCGTCGGCAGCGGCGGCCGGATCGCGCCCAGCCTCGCCGAGTTGGTGGCGGCGCTGGCGCAGGCCGCCGGCGCGCTCGCCGGCTGACCCCTTGGCGGGGCGCTCCCGGCCAGCTGACCCCTCGGCGGGCGCGCTGGCCGGCTCAGCCCTCGGCGACGGCGCTCCGGCCGGCTCAGCCGACGGGCGCGACGACCGACTTGACCAGCGTCGTCTCCGGGGAGATGTACGTCCCGCGGTTCTCGCCCTGGCAGATGGCGGAGATGGCGTCGCGCTCGTCGAAGTCGAACACGTGCAGGGGCAGCGCATGGTCGCGGGCCAGGACGATCGCCTGCTGGTCCATGACGCGCAGGTCGCGCTCGAGGACGTCGCTGTAACCGAGGCTGTCATAGCGGTGGGCGCCGGGCTCCTTGCGCGGATCGCGGTCATAGATGCCGTCGGTGCCGTGCTTGGCGAGCAGGATCGCGTCGGCGCGCAGCTCGATGGCGCGCTGGACCGCGGGGTAATCGGTGGTGACATAGGGCTGGCCGATTCCGGCGGCCAGCAGCACCAGCCGGTCGCGCTCCAGGTGAGACAGCGCGCGCAGGCGGATGAACGGCTCGGCCATCGAGGGCATCGGCAGCGCCGTCATCAGCCGGACGTCGTCAAGCCCGCGGTGCTTGAGCACGCCGCGGAGCAGGATGCCGTTCATCACGGTCCCGAGCATCCCCATGTTGTCGGCCTCGGCCCGCTCGATGTTCCACTCGTCGGCGACGTTGCCGCGGAAGAGGTTCCCCCCGCCGACGACGACCGCCTCCTCGACGCCGAGGGCCCGGGCGGCGATCAGCTGGTCGGCGACGTACCCCAGCGCCTCGGAGTCCAGCCCGAACTCGGCCGCCCCGGCAAATGCCCGCCCGCTGAGCTTGACGATCACGCGCCGGTAGCGGAGCGAAGGCACGGCGCAAGCCTAGCGGATGCCCGGCGGCTCTCCCCGCAGCGCCGGCGCGCGCCGGACCGCCGGACGGGGGCCAAACCTGCCACGCTTGACCGGGCACCACATCGATCAGGAGGCAGCTGACGCGAATGGACACGCCGGCCTCGCGACGGCCGTCGCGCAACTGGTTCTCCCCCCAGCCCAACGTCACCGGGCGCGGGATCGTGGCCAGTTACGACGCCCGGTTCTGGGGGATCGTGGTCATTCTCGGGGTCGTCACCGGGGTCGGCGCGATCGCGCTGGTCGCGCTGCTGCACCTCGTCGAGCATCTCGCCTACGGATACCGCAGCGGCCCGTTCCTGGACGGCGTGGCCGCCGCGGCGGGCTGGCGACACGTCGTCGCGCTCGTGGTGGCGGCGCTGATCGTGTGCGTGGGCCTGATCCTGCTGCAGCGCCTGCCCACCTCGGGAGGAACCGAGGTCTCCGAGGCACTATGGCTGCGAGGAGCCAAGCTCGATTGGATTCCCAGCGTCGCTCGCGGCGTGCTGTCGATCATCACCGTCGGGCTCGGGGTCTCGCTCGGACGCGAAGGCGCGCCGCAGCTCGTCGGCGCGGCGACCGCCAGCCGGCTCTGTGACTGGACCGGGCTCCCCATCTGGCAGCGGCGGCTGCTGGTGGCGTCGGGGGCGGGCGCCGGCTTTGCCGCCATCTACAACGTCCCGCTCGGTGGGTCGCTGTTCGCGCTCGAGGTTCTGCTGGGGACGGTCGCGCTGCCGCTCGTGCTGCCGGCGCTCGCCACCTCGGTGATCGCCACCTCGGTAGCGTGGATCACGCTCGGCACCGGCCCGACCTATCGCCTGCCGGCGTATGCGCTGCATCCCACCCAGATGGTGTGGGCACTGCTGGTGGGCCCGCTGATCGGGGTGGTGGCGGTCCTCTGGGTGCGCCTGGTGCGCCGGGCCGGCGCGATGCGCCCCCGGCGGTGGGGGCGGTTCGCGGCGCCCCTGATCGCGTTCACGATCCTCGGCCTGGTCTCGATCCAGTACCCGCAGCTGCTCGGCAACGGCAAGGGCGTCGTCCAGCTCGCGGCGGTCGGCGGCCTCTCCCTGGGACTCCTGTTCGTCCTGCTGGTGCTCAAGCCGCTGGCCACGTTGGCGTGCCTGGGCGCGGGATCGCCGGGCGGGCTGTTCACGCCGTCGCTCACGGTGGGGGTGCTGCTCGCCGGCGTCCTCGGGACGCTGTGGAACCACATCTGGCCGGGGGGCACGATCGGCAGCTACGCAGTGATCGGCGGCGGCGCCTTTCTCGCGGCGTCGATGCAGGGGCCGCTGTCGGGTGTGGTGCTCGTCCTCGAGCTGACCCGCAATTTCGACTCGCTGATGGCCCCGACGCTGGTGGCAGTGATCGAAGCGACGGTGATCGCCCGTCGCCTGGGCGCGCCGTCGATCTACTCGGCGCGGCTGGCACCCGACCCCGATGCGCTGTCGGCGAGCTCCCCGGGCGCGGCGGCGATCGACGTGCTCGAACGACTCGCGGCGCCCCCGGTCGATGAAGATCCCGACTATTGCGGACCGTAGCCCCCGCGCCGGTGAGGACGTGAGCGCCTAAAGGCCAAAAGCGCCGGCCGCGACCATCCGCGACCGGCGCTCCGGACTAAGGGCACGCGCACCCTAAATCTGCTCAGGCGGCGCGGCGGAGCTCTTCGAGGTCCGTCCTCGTCGCCAGGCGGCTGAGGCCCTGCTGCTCCAGCTCGCGAGCCTTGCTGAGCGGGATGCCCAGCTCGATGCCGGTCTGGCGCAGGTTGAGCGGCTCGGTGCCGGTCAGGCCAAAGCGCAGCCGGATCACGCTGCGCTCGGCCTCGGGCAGCAGCGAAACGGCGCCGCTGATGAGCTCCTGACGCTCGGCCTGCTCGACCTCCTCGGCCGGCTCCGGCCGATCCGAGGCCAGCAGGTCACCGAAGGCGGTCTCGCCGTCCTCACCGACCGGCTGGTCGAGGCTGGTCAGTCCGCGAGTCAACTCTCGCAGCTCGGCCACCTCGTCGACCTCGAGCTTCGCCTCGGCGGCGATCTCCTCGTCGGTCGGCTCACGGCCCAGCTTCGTGCTGAGCTCTGACTCGACCTTGCGCACCTTGGTCTGGCGTTGGGCGACATGCACCGGCAGCCGGATCGTCCGGCCGTGGTTCTGCAGCCCGCGCTGGAGCGCCTGGCGAATCCACAGCGTGCCGTACGTGGAGAACTTGAAGCCACGCCGCCAGTCGAACTTCTCAACCGCGCGGATCAGGCCCAGCATTCCCTCTTGGACGAGGTCCTCCATCGGGAGGCCATGACCCTGGTACCGGCGCGCCTGTGAGACGACCAGCCGCAGGTTGGCGTTGATCATCCGCTCCTTGGCGCTCAGATCTCCGCGCTCGATGCGCTGGGCCAGCTCGATCTCCTCCGGCGCGGTGAGCAGTGCGTGGGCACGCGCCGCCCGCAGGAAGAGGTCCAGCGAGTTCTCCGTCATCGCGCCGCTCGCGACGCCGGCGGTCAGCCGGCCATCGGTCGTGGGGTGCTCGCCCGCTCGCGCCGAGGTGCGACGACGAGGCTGACGACGGCGCGCCGGGGCGCCCGCCGACGAACCGTGCTCGCCGCGGGTGCGGGCGCGTTTGGTGGTGTCGTGATGTTCCGCGCTACCCTGTGTGGGGTTCTCGCGCGCATCGGTGTCAACGCTTTTCAGAACGATCTCCGTGTCTCTCATTGGTGTGCTCCAAGTGGAATGGTACCAGTTAGTTCGATGATTGTCGAACTAAGCTCCCGGCGCTACCAGGGCCGACGGACAGACCAGTAATCGCCCATACAGCCATGGTTCCCGTCCTCCCCGGGGATTACGCAGCGGAACCCTGAATTGGACGTATGGCCCACTGAAGAACCGCCGGCGAAGCGTGGTTCGATTGCGGCGGCGAGTGATCCCGCCGCCGCAACCTCAGACCCGGCGTAGCGCCGAAGCGGTTCAGACTCAGCCGCCGCTGACGAGCGTGCTGATGTCCGGCGTGCCGAGGCCGGTCACCAGGTCATACCCGGGGCCCGCGGTGTACAGGCCGTTGTCGCCGATCGTGATGTCGTGGAACGCGCTCGACGGCTCGGTCGAGTAGAGCACCGGTCCGGCGAAGCCGATCCCGCCGCTGTGGGCGCCCTCCACCCGGGCCCAGATGCCCTGCCACGACGGGGCGCTCGCGCTCGTGCCGCCGATCGCCTCGACGGTCCCGTTGACGACGACGTCGTAGCCGCTCTCGGGATCGGCGTCGAGGCTGACGTCCGGCACGCCGCGCTGGGTGAGCGGAGCGGCGCCGAGCAGCTTGGTGTTGGCCTGGAAGGTCGCCGCGGGCTCGAGCGGGCTCAGTCCGCCGCCTCCGGCGTACCAGCCGATCTCGTTCGGGCCGGTCGGTGACAGCACGCTGGTCCCGCCGACGCCGATCCCGTACGGGCTCGAGGCCGGGTAGTTGGTATCGGGGATGCCGGCCGGCACGCCGTTGACGCCGGTGATGGCCGGACATTGCGAGCCGGTGTCACCGGAGGAGAAGAACATCGTCTGGCCCTGGGCATCGGCCTGCTCCAGCACGGCGTCCAGACCGGTGGAGAAGCCCGACGCGTAGGCGAGCAGGTCACACTCGCCGGCCGAGAAGCTGCCCTGCTTGGTCAGGTCGTCGGTGACCCAGCGGTCGATCGTGCTGAGGATGTCGGCGTCGGCCAGGGAGGGGCCGTCGTAGACGTTGATCTGCGACACGCCCGGGGCGAAACCGGTGGAGTACTGGCTGTCCAGGTCCCACTCGTCGTCCCCCGAGGTGTCGGTGGACTGGGGGCCGACGTCGATCTGGTTCCAGGTCACAGCGGGCAGGCCGTAGGTCTTCTCGAACGTCGCCAGATCCGCCTTGGGCTGGCTGAGGTCGCCCTCGGTGATGATCGACACCTGCTGGCCGCTGCCGGTCTCAGACGCCGGCGCGTCGTAGATGGACCAGAAGTTCTGCGGCGTGTACTGCGCCGGGTAGTTGAGCGACGGCAGCGACGGCAGCGACGGCAGGCCGAGGCCCGCGCTGGAGAGCGCGGCGGCGGCGGCCGAGGTGCCCCGGCTCAAGGTCGTCGCCGTTACGCGTCGCCGGCTGGGGCACAGTCACCTTGCCGAGGCTGGACAGGCCGAGGACGGCGGTCACCGACCTCGCGAACGAATTCGGCAGCTTGGCCCTACGGGTGGCCGCGAAGAAGCTCCCGTCGGCGGTGGACTCGAAGCTCTGAAAGCTGGTGTGGAGCGCGCGACCAATCTGGGCCGATGATCCGGACACGCGGACGAGCTCCCGGTTGGCGGTCACCGAGCCGACGGTGAGCTGGTGGGCCGCCGCCCACCGGTCGATCGCGTGGAGCGTGTGCTTCCTCGGCGCGAAGCGGGCGGCGAACTGGGCCGGGGTGAGCGCGGCGTGCGGGCGGGCCACGAGCGCCTTGAGCGCCCCGGCGTGACGCCAGCCGAGCTCGAGCGTCACCGACATCCGGGAGGCGGTGAAGGGGCCGGTGGCGGTCGCGGTGCGATCGCGCCAAGCCGACGTTCCGGCCGGGCTGGCCAGCGCGGGCGCCGCCGCGGCGAGCGCCACGAGCGCGGACGCCGAGACGATTGACAGGCACAGGCGAGCGGTACGGCCGGTCCACATGGGTGACCTCCAAGGGTTCGCACGAGGACGCCCACGCGGGCGTCGAAACGGGTGGTAGTGGGGGCCTACCGTCTCGCGCCGGGTCTCAAACCTAAAAGTAGAGCTGCTCGATTGCGTTCTCGGTTGGCTCGGCCGTCCCGAACGTCTCCCGCGCGAGGTCGATGAAACCGGCGGCCGCCGGCGCGTGGCGCCGTCCGGCGCGCCACGCCAGGGTCACGTCCCGGCGCAGGGACGGCTCCACCAGCGGGGCGACGGCGACGTTGGGGCCCGGCCCGTCGGCGTCGGATCGGGGCAGGATGGCCACGCCGAGACCGCGCCCGACGAGCTGGCGGATGCGATGGCTCTCATTTGACTCCAGCGTCACCCGCGGAACGAAATGTGCCTCGCGCCCGGCCGCGAACAGCAGCTCTCGCAGCCGGGCGCCCTCGCGAAAGCTGATGAAGTGCTCGTCGGCGAGCTCGATCATTCTCACCCGCGCCCGCCCGGCGAGCGGATGTCCGGGCGGCAGCAGGACGACCAGCTCCTCGGAGACGAGCTGGTGCAGGCCGAGGCCGTGCGCCTCGACTCGCTCGGTCACCGACAGGAACGCCAGGTCGAGCTCGTCGACGCGAAGCATCTCGGCCATCTCCTCGCTGGAATACTCGCGCACGCTGAGCCCCACATTGGGATGGCGGTCACGGAACAGTGCCAGCGCCAGCGACAGATCCACCGGGCCCATCGTGTGCATCGCCCCGATCGTCACGTGGCCGATGTCCATGCCGCGCAGCCCCTGGAGCTCGGTCTCAGCGGAGTCCAGCTCGGCCAGGACGCGCCGGGCCCGGCCGACGAGCAGCTCGCCAGCGGCGGTGAGGGCGACGTGGCGGGTGGTGCGTTCGACGAGCGCCAGGCCGACCTCGTCCTCCAGTCGGCGGATCTGCTGAGACAGCGCCGGCTGGGCGATGTGCTGGTTGGCGGCGGCGCGGGTGAAGTTGAGTTCCTCCGCGAGGGCGACGAGGTACCGAAGCTGTCGGAGTTCCATAAGCGCAGATTATAAATCAGTCGGGCTACTCGTCTTGGACTTCTAGAGCTGCGCCCGTCACCATGCATAGCGCAGTACCTCTCCTCCCTCGAGCGCGCCCCGAGTCCGGCCTCATATCCCGCCGGTACCGGGGCGCTCTCATTTAACCCGGCTCGGTGGATCCAGGTTTAAGGACCCGAACGCCCCACGGGCGGCTAAGGACCCGAACGCCCCACGGGCGGCTACGAGGACAGCTTGAGCAGGCGCGCCGCGTTCTCCTTGAGCACGAGCGGTCGCACCTCGTCGCGGATCGGCAGCTTCTCGAAATCGGCCAGCCACCGGTCGGGGGTGAGCAGCGGGTAGTCGGAGCCGAAGAGCATCTTGTCGCGCAGCCGGGTGTTCGTGTATTGGATCAGGATCTCCGGGAAGTACTTCGGCGACCAGCCCGACAGATCGATGTACACGTTGGGCTTGTGCACGGCGATCGCCAGCGCCTCCTCCTGCCACGGAAACGACGGGTGGGCGAGGATGATGTCCAGCCTCGGGAACTCCGCCGCGACATCGTCGACGGCCATCGGATTGGAGTACTTCAGCCGCACTCCGCCCCCCCCGGGCATCCCCGCGCCGATCCCGGTGGTGCCGGAATGAAACAACGCGATCAGCCCCGCCTGGGCGATGACGTCGTACAACGGGAAGAACGCATGATCGTTGGGCCAGAACGCCTGCGTGTTGGGGTGGAACTTGAACCCCCGCACGCCCGCCTCGATTAGCTCCTGCGCCTCGCGGACCGCGAGCTTGCCCTTGTGGGGATCGACCGACCCGAACGGGATGAGCACGTCCGGGTTCGCGCGGGCGACCTCGAGCACCTCGCTGCTGCCCAACCGCCGCCGGCCCATCCCCGCCTCGTCATCGACGTTGAAGATGACGGCGACCATCTGGCGCTCGCGGTAGTAGTCGGCGACCTCCTGCGCGCTGGGCTGCGGAGGATGGCCGCCGAAGTAGCGCCCGGCGGCCTCCAGCACCTTCAGCGTCACCGGATCCTGGGGCTCGTCGTGGTTGCGCTCGGCGTGCACGTGCACGTCGATCGCCACCAGCCGGCTCACGTCGATCTGGGCGGTGGCCATGGCCGCGCCCTCAGCCGTACAGCCGCACGAGCGACTCGGCCACCATCGCGGGCTTCTCCGAGCCCTTGACCTCGACCGTGACGCGAAGCTTCATCTGAACCCCGCCGGACACCTCGGACACCTCGAGCACCTCGGCGCCGCCGCGCCACTGCTCGCCCACCGGGAGCGGGGCGGGGAACCGGACCCGGTCCAGGCCGTAGTTGACCCCGGTGGTGGCATC
>DATCFW010000033.1:0-33888 GCA_036509295.1 Solirubrobacteraceae bacterium
GACTCCGCGTGGTCGTCGACGACCGAGCGCTCGGGATCGGAGCCCATCCGGCAGCCGCCCTGCACGTGGGTGCTCGACTGGCTGCTGGGCAGGACGCGCGTGGCGCCGGCGGCCAGCAGCGCCTCGCGGGCGAACTGTTGAGCGGCCACGTCGCGCGCCTGCTCGACGGCGCTCCATGCGTACGAATACCGGTCACGCCCGTCCTCGTCGATCCACGCGGTGCCGTTGTTCTCGTCGGTGACCATCGTCAGCAGGCCGCTGAAGTACCGGTACCGGCGGACCGTCTCTGACAGCTCCCGGCCCCACATCGGCACGCCGTCCTCGTCGGCCACCATGATCGCGAAGCCGATCGGGTCCTGGATGGTGGCGGCCTCGACGATGAAGCCGCCGTCTGCGTCGCGCTGGAACTTCATGCAGTGGGCGCTGATCGGGTAGACCATGTGCGCGTCCTGAGGCTCGTCGAACAGGCCGGCGATGATCCGCGCCGGATGCCAGCCGACGTGGCGGCCGACCAGCCGGGAGCTGGCCGAGCCCCCCGCCGCCTCGCGGATGCCCGAGCGCAGCAGCAGCTGCGGCGTGGCCATCGCCCCGCCGGCGACGACGACGGCGCTGGCGTCGACGGCGTGCGACCCCCCGTCGGCGTCACGGTATTCGATGCCTGTCGCCTCCGGCCCCGACCCGCGGTGCTCGATGACGACGCGCTGGACGGTGCATCCGGCGCGCAGCGTCAGCCGCCCCTGCGCCCACGGCGGGTGGATGTAGACGTTCATGGAGTTCTTGCCCGCGTTCGTCGGGCACCCTTGCAGGCACGAGCCACACCGCATGCAATTGGCATCGGTGTAGGACATGACCGGTTCCAGCTCGGCGCCCAGCGCCTGAAAGCCGGGGACGACGGTGCGGATGCACTGCTGCCAGTCAGACCGCTCGCGCACCCCCAGCCGCGCCGCGACGCGATCGAAGTGGGGCGCCATGTCGGCGGCGGCGAACGGGTCGCCGGCGGCGCCGACCAGGCCGCTGGCCGCGTGCCACTTGGCGTAGTCGTCGTCGGACGGCCGCAGCGCCACCTTCGTGTTCACCGTGGTCGTCCCGCCGACGCACCGGCCGCGGATCACCGCCAGCGGTGGCGCGCCGGCGGCCGCCGCCTGGACCAGGGTGGGCGGGAACCAGATGTCATGGTTGGCGTGCGCCTCCCACCGGGTGAAATCGGCCGCCGTGCGGTGCGGTCCGGCCTCCAGCAGCAGCACGCTGACGCCGGCGTCGGCGAGCTCGCCCGCGATCAGGCCGCCGCCGGCGCCCGAGCCGACGACGATCACGTCGAAGCGCTCACTCATCCCGTCACCCCCAGGTAGGACCAGTCCTTCTTGATGCGGGTGGCCAGCGGAGAGGCGAAGTCGATCTCCTCCCACGCCCCCGGTCCGGCGGCTTCCGGGGCGATGAAGTCGCTGTAGAAGGCCTCGCACGCGAGGGCGCGGACGAGCCCGAACTCAGGTGAGAACTGGTGCTGCGCCAGCGCCTCGCGGCCGCCGGGTGCCGCGTCGCGCAGCGACTCGAAGCAGGCCACTGCCCCGGCGCGATCGTCCGGTGGCATCCGCGCCAGCAGCGCATCGACGTACACCTCGGCGCCGACCCGCTCACACCCGGGCACGATCAGCTCGCACAGCGTCCTGACCAGCGCCGCCGTCGCTTGGTCGAGCACCTGCATCACACCACCCCCGCGGCGGCCGGCGCGCGACTGCCCGAGCGGATCAGGTCAGCCGCCTTCTCGGCGATCATGATCGTCGCCGCGTTGGTGTTGGCGCGGGTGATCTCGGGCATCACCGAGGCGTCGGCCACGCGCAGCCCGTCGACCCCGTACACCCGCAGCTCGGAGTCGACCACCGAGCCCATCGAGCAGGTCGAGGTGGGATGGAAGACCGTCATCCCCTCGCGCCGGGCGAACGCCATCAGGTCCTCGTCGGAGTCCGACTCCGGCACGCGGAACGGCCGGTCGATCACCGCTCGCAGGGCGGGCTGCTCGGCCATCTCCAGGGCCATCCGCAGCCCGGCCAGCAGGCTCGCGCGGTCCTCCTCGGTGGTGAGGAAGTTGCACACCACCCGTGGCTTGGCCTGCGGCATGGGGGAGCGGAGCATCACCCGCCCGCGGCTCGTCGGCTTGATCACCACCGGGCCGTAGGCCATGCCCGGGGCCTCGGGGGCGGTCAGTCCCCCGTCGTAGAGCATCCCCGGGGCGAAGTGGAACTCGACGTCCGGCGCCGGCACGCCGCTGCGAGCCCGGAAGAAGCCCGCGCCCTCCGGGATGTTGGACGTCAGCGGCCCGCGGCCCTCGGCCGCGAACAGCGCGAAGTTCTCCGGACTGGCGGCGTCGAACAGGGACGGCCCGGTCGTCGTGTAGTTGAGGTTCACCATGCAGTGGTCCTGGAGGTTGGCGCCGACCGGCAGCGCCTCGCGGATCTCGATCCCCATCGGCGCCAACTGGTCCTCGGGACCGATCCCCGACAGCATCAGCAGCTGCGGCGAGTAGTACGCGCCGGCGGAGACGATCACTTCCCGCGACGCGTGGATGTCCCGCGTCTCGTTCAACCGGGCGTACTGCACCCCGCTCGCCTGGCGACCATCGAACAGCAGCCTGGTGGCGTAGGCGTGGGTCAGCACGGTCAGGTTGGGCCGCGAGCGAACCGGATGCAGGAACGCGTCGGCGGTGCTCAGGCGCCGGCCGTCGCGCTGGGTGAGCTGGAACCGTCCGACGCCCTCCTGGCGCGCGCCGTTGAAGTCGGGATTGAGCTCGTGGCCGGCCTGGTGGGCGGCCTCGATCATCGCGTCGACCAGCGGCTGCATCGAGCGGCTCTCGGAGACGGTGAGCGGTCCGCCGGCGCCGTGATACGCGTCCGCGCCCCGCTCGTTGTCCTCCGAGCGCTTGAAGTAGGGCAGCACGTCGTCGTAGCCCCAACCGTCGCACCCGGCGGCGGCCCATGCGTCGTAGTCCAACCGGTTGCCGCGGACGTAGATCATCGCGTTGATCGAGCTGCAGCCGCCGAGCATCCGCCCCCGGGGCAGGTACAGGCGGCGGTTGTCCATTCCCGGCTCCGGATCGCCGAACAGGTCCCAGTCGAGCTCGGTCTTGAACATGATCGGGAAGATCGCCGGGATCCGGATCTCGGGCGCGGTGTCCTCCCCGCCGGCCTCGAGCAGCGCCACGCGAACGTCGGGATCCTCGCTCAGCCGTGCCGCCAGCACGCAGCCGGCGGAGCCGGCACCGACGATGACGTAGTCGAACTGCTCACTCACCTCGGATCACCACTTTCATCACCTCGGTCGGATTGCTCATGGCAAAGCGCATCGCCTCCGGAGCCTGCGCGAGCGCGAACTCGTGGCTGATCAGGCGGGAGAGGGCCGGCCCGTTGCGCTCGACCACCGCCACCGCCTCGGCGAAGTCCGCGGCGTCGCAGCAGCTGGCGCCCAGCAGATCCAATTCCTTCTCGGTGAGGCTGCCGATCCGAATCGACACCTCATCGGTCGACATGCCGACCTGGACGGCGCGACCCGCCGACGCGACGGTGTCGATCATGGCCCGCACCGCCGCCGGCACGCCGGTGGCATCGAGGCCGACGGGCGGCCCGCCGGGGCCGCCCCATTCGCGGGCGCGAGCCACGACCTCGGCGGCGTCGGTCCAGACGAGCGTCTCGGCGCCGATCGCCCGGCCCAGCTCCAGGCGGCTGTCCTGCAGGTCGATGAGCAGGACCTTGGCCCCGAGCTCCAGCGCCACCACGGCCACGCACTGACCGATCGGACCGGCGCCGAGCACGATCACGCGCTCGCCGGCCTGGATACGGGCTCGCCGGACGGCGTGCACGGCCACCGAGACCGGCTCGGCCAGCGCCGCCAGGGCGCCGTCCGCCGCGTCGATGCCGAACACCTGCTCCTGCGGGAGGCGCAGAAGCTCCTGGAGACCTCCGTCGACATGGATCCCGATCAGCTCAAAGTTGTCGCAAGCGTTTGCGCGGCCGACGCTGCAGGGGTAGCACCGTCCGCAGGCGCTGATCGGCAGCATCGCGACTCGCTGGCCGGCCGTGAGGCCGGGCCGGCAGCCGGGGCCCACCGCGGCCACCGTCGCGCCGACCTCGTGGCCCAGGACCCGGGGGAACTGCGACCCACCCGCGGCAGCGGACATCTCGCCGGTGAAGAAGTGATAGTCCGAGCCGCACAGCCCGACCGCCTCGGGGTGCACGATCACCTGACCGGGGCCCGGCTCCTCGGGCTCGGGCCGCTCGCGCAGGGACATCGATCCGACGCGCTCGGTCACGGCCGCACGCACCGATCTACCCCCACACCTCGGCGGCGGTCTCGACGATCAGCTCGAGTTTGGCCACCTGCTGCTCGTAGCTGACCGCGTTGCCGTCCACCGTGGAGGAGAAGCCGCACTGAGGCGAGAGGCAGAGCTGCTCGATCGGCACGAACTTCGATGCCGCCTCGATCCGCCGGCGCAGATCGTCCTTGTTCTCCAGCTCGCCGCGTTTGCTCGTCACCAGTCCAAGCACCACCATCTTGCCCGGCGGCACGTACCGCAGCGGCTCGAACCCACCGGAGCGCTCGTCGTCGTACTCGAGGAAGAACCCGTCGACGTCGAGGCCGCCGAACAGCGTCTCGGCGACGTAGTCATAGCCGCCCTCGGCCGCCCACGAGGACCGGAAGTTGCCGCGGCACAGGTGGGTGGTGATCGTCAGCCCCTCCGGCCGGCCGGCGAGGGCGTTGTTGATGTTGCGCACGTAGGTCTCGTGCAGGTGAGCGGTGTCCTCGCCCCGCTCGGTCAGATAGTCGCGCTGAT
Organism: Solirubrobacteraceae bacterium; assembly: GCA_036509295.1. GTDB lineage: Bacteria > Actinomycetota > Thermoleophilia > Solirubrobacterales > Solirubrobacteraceae > Palsa-465. The sequence goes on from DATCFW010000033.1 coordinate 4,823, forward strand.
TGGGGTCGTTGAGGTAGGCCAGGCTGGTGTCATCGAGCTGGAGATACTGGCAACCAAGCGCGGCAATTTCCTTGATCTGCTTCGCGTAGGCCGCCTGGAGGTCTGACCAGAACGGCTCGAGGTCCGGGTAGACGTCCGGGTTCAGCGCCGCGCGGCCGCTGCGGTAATGGACCATGTTCGGCGACGGGATCGTCAGCTTGGGGGTGACGCCATCACCGGCGACGGCCTTCAGGAACGTGAAGTCGTCGGCGAAGATCGTCCGATCCAGGCGCACCTTCTCGGTGACGGCGATCGCCGCCGGCTTGAAGTCCACCGTGCCGTCGGCGTTGCGGAAGTGAACCTCGATGTCGCCCTGGATCTTGTCGATCCCGCCGAGCTGGTAGATGAAGTCCATGTGCCACGAGGCGCGGCGGAACTCCCCATCGGTGACCGCCTGCAGCCCGACGTCGCGTTGCATCGCGACGATCTTGCGAATCTCCTCGTCCTCGACGACGCGCAGGTCCGCGCCGGAGAGCGTGCCCGCGGTGTGGTCCTCGCGGGCCTGGAGCAGTCGGCGGGGGCGCAGCAGGCTCCCGACGTGGTCGGCTCGAAAGGGCGGCGTGGTCCGGCGCCCAGCGGTGATTGCTGCAGTCTCGGATTCGGGGGCCATGGTTTACCTCCTGGCGTTCATGACATCACGTTGATCTCGATCCGCAGTCCGTCCGGATCGCCGAAGAACAGCTGGCGCGGCCCGCCGCCCGGGACGTCGTTGCGCACCGGCTCGATGCCGGCCGCCGCCAGGCGGGCCGTCACCGCGTCGTAGTCGGCCGCGCGGAACGCGATGTGGTCCACCGGCCCGGCCGCGACCCCGTCGGCGCCGCCGGCCTGTTCGGCCACCGCCAGCCCCAGCGTCAGGGCATGCCGGCGATACGAGGCGCGGCCGGCGATGTGCAGGCACGGCCGCTCGCCGGCGTACAGCCAGTACCCCGTGAACGGGAACGGCGGCCGGTCGCCGGCACGCAGGCCCAGCGCCTGCTCATAGAAATCTCGGGTCCGGTCGATGTCGTCTGCGAGCACGAGCACGTGCTCCAGCTCGGACACGCCGAGCTTGCGGCTCATCCGCCGGCCGGCAGGCTCTCGGGTGCGGTGGCGTGGCCGTCGGCGCGTCCGCGCAGCAGGTAGGCGGAGTGGAGCAGCTCGGGCTTCTCACGCAGCTCGTGGGCGGTCCCCGAGTACTGGATGTGACCGCCCTCCATCACGTAAGCGCGGTTGGACATGCCGAGCGCGACGGGCGCGAACTGCTCAATCAGCAGCACGCCGATCCCGGCGTCGGTGATCGCCTTGATCGTCGGGATGAGACGCTGGATGACGACGGGAGCGAGGCCGAGCGACAGCTCGTCGATGATCACGAACTTCGGGCTGGAGACGAGCGCCTGCGCCAGCACCACCATCTGCTGCTCGCCGCCCGACAGGGCCCGGGCCTGGTTGCCGAGCCGCTTCTCAAGCTCGGGGAACATCTCCAGCGCGCGCTTGCGGCCGGTCTCGGCCTCAGCGCCGCGCATCGCGTATGTGGCGACGCGGATGTTGTCCTCCACGGTCAGCTCGGGGAGCAGCCGCCGTCCCTCGGGGACGATCGCCAGCCCGGCGCCGCGGATCCGCTCCGGCCGGCGGCCGGCAAGGTTCTCGTCGCCCAGCATCACCGAGCCCGCCTTCAGCGCCAGCAGCCCGCCGACGGCGAGCACCATGCTGGACTTCCCCGCGCCGTTGGGGCCGAGCAGGGCCGTCACCTCGCCGGGGGTGATCTCGATCGTCACGTCACGGACGACATCCCGACCGCCGCGCCCGACGACGAGGTTCTGGAGGGTGAGGCTGTCGCTCATACCGCTGCTGCCGCCTCGCCGCCCAGGTACGCGTGCACGACCCGTTCGTCGCGGAGCACGTCGGCCGTTGCGCCGGACGCGATCAGCTTGCCGAAGTCCAGCACCGCGGTCTGGCTGCAGCAGTTGGAGACGAGGCTCATGTCGTGATCGACGAGGATCACCATCGCGCCGGTGCGCTCGGGGATCTCCCGGATGACCGCGCCGAGATGGGCGGTCTCCTCGTCGGGCAGTCCGGCGGCGGGCTCGTCGAGCAGGACGAGCTTGGGCCGTCCGACGAGCGCGCGGGCGACCTCCACCAGCCGGCGCTCGGCTGCGCCCAGGCTGCCCACCTTGGCCTGAGGCCCCGAGGCCATGCCGACGAGCTCGATCGCCCCCAGCACGTCGATTCGGCGCGAGGAGCCGCTCAGCTTGGAGTGCTCGTGGATCATCGCGACGTTGTCGTAGATCGAGAGCTGCTCGATCGCCTGCTCGGTCTGGAAGGTGCGGCGCACGCCCCACCGGGCGCGCCGGAAGTGCGCCATCGCCAGCAGCGGCTCCCCGAACGCCGTCACCGACCCGCCGATCGGCTTGACAAACCCTGACAGGACGTTGAAGAACGTGGTCTTGCCGGCGCCGTTGGGCCCGATCAACCCACACACGCCCGGTTCAAAGGTCGCGGTCATACCGTCGATCGGCGTGACTCCGCCGAACCGGACGGTGAGGTCTGAGACCTCGATCACGCGGTCTCCGTCGGGGCGGGCGCGCGTCCGAATCGGCGGGCGATCAGCCGTCCGAGCCGGGCGATGTCCTTTGGCAGCTGATCGACGATGCCGGTGGGTGCGGTCGTGAGCACCTGCAACACGCCGATGCCGAACAGGATGATCAGCCAGTCCGGCGACACCCCGAGGTTGTTGAGCACGGCCGGCAGCAGCTGCAGCAGCAGCGCGGCGACGATCGCCCCCCAGATGCTGTACGCGCCGCCCATCAGCACCACGGCGAGCAGGGTGATCGAGTCCTGGGTCTGGAAGTCGATCGAGTACAGGTACCGGACCGCGCCGGCCATCACGGCCCCGGCGACGCCGGTCACGAACGAGGCCAGCGCGAACGCCCACAGCTTGTAGAGCGTCGTGTTGATCCCGGCGGCGAGTGCCGCCGTCTCGCTCTGGCGGATCGCGGCCCAGGCGCGCCCGGGGCGGGTGCGGACGTGGATCAGCACGAGCAGGAACATCAGTGCGCCGACGATCACCGAGTAGCGGAAGTAGGCCGGGTCGGTCTGGGCGATGCCGGGCCGACGGATGGGGGGGATGTGCACCTCGCTGCCGTTGTAGCCGCTGAATCCGTGCCCGCCGTTGGGGAAGTTCAGGGACGCGAGCACGACGGTGATCGCGCCGGCCAGCATCAACGTGATCAGTGCCAGGTACAGGCCGCGCATCCGCAGCGCGGGCAGACCGACGAGCGTCCCCAGGACCATCGTGATCACGCCGGAGGCGAGCAGCACGACCTCGTAGGGCAGCCCGGTTCCGAACAGGAGCCGGGCGGCGACCCACGCCCCGATCGCCAGCACCGCCGCCTGACCGAGAGACACCAGGCCAACCCGTCCGACCAGGACGCCGAGTCCGAGCGCGACGATCGAGTACACGACGACCTGCGTCATCGCGTCGATGTAATAGAGGCTGAGCAGTTGCGGCAGCCCGATGAGGACGAACAGCAGCAGCACCGCGATGACCGCGGCGCGGACGCGCAGCCCGCGCTCGAAGCGCGGTTGCGCGGCCGGCGCGGCGGCCTCAGGGGAGGTGGTGGGGTGCTCGGCGGTGGCCATCGGCTAAAACCCCTGACGCCCGACCGACAGGACGCGCCGGCGGTTGAGCACCAGCAGCGCGATCGCCGCCAGCGCGAATGGTGTCATGTCGCGGTAGTTGGTGAGCGCCGTAACCGGCGTCAGCAGGGCGTCGATCACCCCGATGACGATCGCCGCGAAGAAGGTGATCACGATCGAACTCAACCGGGCGATCAATGCCGCCGACAGCGTGAAGATGACCAGGAAGGTGAGCGTCGTCGCGTCGAGCGCGACGAGATCGGCGAGCAGGATCCCGGCGATGCCGGACACGATGCCGCAGCCGAACCAGGCGACGGCCTCGACCCGGCGCACCGGGACGCCGAGCGTCGCCGTGATCTCACGATCGTTGGCCATCGCCCGCATCGCGGTCCCGAGCTTGCTGTAGCGCAGGAACGCCGTCGTGACGATCGTGATCACGACACCGACCGCCAGCGCGATCACGTCGGTCGTGGTGACCTGAACCTGGCCCACGATGAAGCCGTGATTGTCGGTCGGCAGCGTGATCGAGCGCGACGCGCCGCCGTTGGACGTCCACAGCAGATCCATCACCCCGAGCAGGATCAGCGTCAGGCCGAGCGTGGCGGTGGTCTTCACCAGCGGATCACGACCCGCCAGTGCTCGGCCGAACACCATCCCGTACGCCAGCGTGAGCACCCCGGAGAACAGAACGCACACCAGGTACGCCAGCCACTGGTTCATGCCCGAGTGGTTGATCAGCTGCCATGCGATCAGGGCACCGAACGCCCCCACGGCACCGAACGACAGGTTCAGGACCCCTGTCGTTCGGTAGAGCACGATCATCCCCACGCCCGAGAGGGCATAGACCCCGCCGAGCGCGAGCCCGGTGACGAGGAACGCCTGCTCGTCCTGCCAGCTCGGAAGCGACAGTGCCATGAGGATGAACGGATGCATATGGGTGGACGGTCAGCGCCCCGATCGCATGGTGTGCCTTGCCTTTTCGAGCTGCCTACGAGATGCCGGCGGCCGCCGCAGCTTTGCGGTACTGCGCAATCTGCGGGTCGGCGGCGGAGATCTTGGTGCAGCCCTGGACTGTCACCATCTTCCCATTTTCAGGCGTCACCGTGTAGTCAGTGTTGTTGGGGATGTGCAGGGCGAGCTTCCCATATGTCCAGGGCTCGCATTGCATCACGGAGTGGTAGCTCTTGATGCCGACGATGGCCGCGTTGACGGTCTTCATCGTGTACGGGCCCTTGGCTGTGTCAAGCGCCTGGACCAGGTACTTGGCCAGGACGAAGCCCATCTGGCTAAACGACCCGATCCCACCGGCGACGCTGGAGCCGTACTTGGTCAGGATCGCCTTGTAGAGCTGGATCTCCGGACCGTTGTGATCATCGGTATCGACCAGCTCAGAGTTGACGAACAGCTTGTGGTTCCACTTCGGTCCCAGCGCCTTGGCCAGGAAGTCGGTGTCGCACGGCGTCGAGCAGCCCCATGACTTGACCCGGTCCTCGAGGCCGAGCTTCTGGGCGGCCTGGAGGATCACCAGCGCCTCGGGCGGGGTGAAGTTGAGGATCACCGCGCCGTTGGGGCCGGCCTTGTCGACGAGGTTCAGCGCGACCGAGCTGGCGTCGTTGATCGGCACGTTTTCGGTCAGCTCCGTGATCGGCACGTGCGAGGCAGCCGCCACCGCGGCCGGTCCGGCGGCGATGTATCCCGTTCCGGGGACGTTGGACTGCACGAACACGATCTTCGAGGCGTGGACCGAGTTGATCGCGTACTGCACCGCTCCGTCGGAGCTGTAGCGCGGCCCCATGTTGACGGCGGCGCTGTTGGGGGTTGACCAGCACTCGGGGGCGATCCCGGCGTCCATTTCATAGATCCCGAGCTGCTTCCAGTAGGACTGATCGAGCGTGCACTCCAGCAGGTCGAAGACGCCGTCGATGGCGACGACGTGATCGGTCTGGATCAGCTGCTTGGCCGCCGCCGCCACCTGGGCGGGCTGGCTCTGGTCAAGCTCGACAAAGAGCTTGAGCGGATGGCCGTTGACGCCGCCGTTGGCGTTCACGCACGCGAAGTACGCGTTGATCATGTTCGGGCCGTCGGTGAAGTCGGTTCCCGGCTGATGGGTATCGATCGTCCCGATGTTGATCGGCGTCCCAGTCGCCGCGACGCCCGCCTTGGACCCGCACGACGAGACGCTCACGGCGCCGCCGCTGCTGCTCGTGCCCGTTCCGGTCGCCGCCGCGGCGGTGGAGCTCGACGTCGCCCCGCCCGCGGCGGACGTGGCCGCGCTGCTGCTGCTACTGCTACTGCTACTTCCGCATCCCGCCAGCGCCAGCAACGCTAGTGCCGACAGCAATGCGAGTCCGACTCGCATCCGTGACACGACGTGTTTGATGCTCACCGACTCTCCTCTCCTCAGGGTGTCTCGCCACGCCCCGAGATCCGCTCGAAGCTGGGCGCATAGTAATCACTGCGGGCTGTTGCATGCAACTCCGGGCTAACAAGCCCGTAATCGTTGGTGAAGGATCGCGAACACAGGGCAATGGCTGCGGACCCTTGCATGCAGCTACATCGGGGTATTAGACTGCCCCCGTTCTCGAACGCCCCGCCCGACCGGCGGGTCCGACGCAGGGCCGTCTCCCCTCGGGAACGTGGATCGAATTGCCAAGGCCAGCGCACCGAACCCAGATCACCAAGGCCGTCCTGCGGCTGCGGGAGCTGATCTTTAACGGCCACTTCACCCCGGGGGAGCGGATGTCTGAGCTGCCGCTCGTCGCGCTGCTCGGGGTCTCGCGTACGCCCCTGCGCCTGGCGCTGGCCGAGCTCGAGCATGAGGGGCTGCTCCGCACGCTTCCCGGCGGCGGCTACGTCGTGCGCGAGTTCACCCAGGGCGACGTGCGGGACGCGATCGAGCTGCGCGGCGTGCTCGAGGGCACGGCCGCGCGATTCGCGGCCGAGCGCGGTGTCCCGGCACGCGACCTGGCCGCGCTGCGCGCCACCAACGAGACGATCAAGAAGCTGGTCCGACGCGCGGACTACGAGTCGTTCGAGCGCTACCTGCATCTCAACGAGGCGTTCCACGCGCGCCTGCTGAAGATGGCGCGCAGTCCGCTGCTCGAGCGGGCCCTGGACGGCGTCGTCTCGCTGCCGTTCGCCAGCGCCAGCGCGTTCGTCCTCGCCGAGGCCGAGCTGCCCGCCTCGCGGGACATCCTGATCATCGGCTACCGCCATCACGCCGGGTTGATCGAGGCGATCGAACGCCGGCAGGGCGCGCGCGCCGAGAGCCTGGCGCGCGAGCACGCCCGGTTGGCGCTCACCAACCTGGAGATCGTCATCGATCACCGCGACGTCCTGGAGCGCCTGCCGGGTGCCGCGCTGATCTCGCTCCCCGACCGGCCCGACCGCGACCCGGGCATCACGCCCGTGCCTGAGCCCGATGCCGGGCTGGAGCCCAACCCCGGGCTCGAGCCCGAGCGCGCCTGAGTCCGGGGCGATCATCCGGAGGCAGCCTCGCGGATCGGGATCGGCTCCTCCCGGTCGGCCCAACTCACCGCCCGCCGCGCCGCCGCCTCGATCTCGGGGGCGCCCGGCCGGTACGCGTCCTCGAGCGTCGGGCTGAGCGGCACCGGCATGAACGGGGCCCCGACGCGCTGGATCGGCGCATCGAGATGGTCGAACGCCGCCGCTTGGAGCTCCGCGGCGAGCTCGGCACCGAAGCCGCCGGTGCGGACCGCCTCGTGGGCCACGACGGCGCGACCGGTACGGCGTACCGAGTCGGCGATCGGGTCGAGATCGAGCGGGAGCAGTGTGCGCGGGTCGATCACCTCGGCCTCGATCCCGTCGGCGGCGAGCCGCTCCGCGGCCGCCATCGCCTCGCCGACGAGCCGTGACAGCGCGACGATCGTCACGTCGCGTCCGCGTCGCAGGACGTGGGCGCGGCCGATCTCCAGCGGCTCGGGCGGGTCGGGCGCCGGCTCGCGGCGGAAGTACAGCGCCTTTGACTCGACGAACACCACCGGGTTGGGATCGGCGATCGCGCTGAGCAGGAGACCGGCGGCGTCGGCGGCGGTGGCGGGCATCACCACCTTGAGCCCCGGGATGTGGGTGAGCCACGCCTCCAGGCTCTGGGAGTGCTGGGCGCCGGCGCGCCCGCCGGCGCCCCCCTGGGTGCGCAACACGAGCGGCACGGCGAGCTGGCCGCCGGACATGAAGTGCGCCTTGGCGGCCTGGTTGACGAGCTGATCGAGCGCCAGGGTGATGAAGTCGATGAACATGATCTCCACGACCGGCCGCAGCCCGGCCTGGGCCGCCCCGACGGCGATCCCGGCCACCGCGCTCTCGCTGATCGGGGTGTTGCGGACCCGCCCGCGCCCGAACTCCTCTGACAGCCCCTCGGTGGCGAGGTAGGGGCCGCCCTCGGCGACGTCCTCGCCGATCACGATCACCCGCTCGTCGGCCCGCATCGCATGGGCGAGCGCCGCGTTGATCGCCTTCACGTAGGTGGTCTCGATCATCAGGAGGCGTAGACGAGCTCCGCCGCGGCCGCCGGAGTGAGGGGATCGCTGGCACGGCCGAACGCGACGGCACGCTGCACCTCGGCGTCGGCCTCGGCGGTGATCGCCCGCGCCTGCTGCTCGTCGATCCACCCGTTCTCGGTGGCGCTGGCCTCCAGGCGCGCGATCGGGTCAAGCGCAGCCCACTCGTCGTCTTCGAGCGCGCTGCGGGCGGCGAGCGGGTCGCCCTCGTAGTGGCCGCGCCGGCGGTGGGTCCGGCACTCGAGCAGAAACGGCCCGCGCCGTTCTGAGCGCGCCAGTGCGAGAAACCGCCCGAAGGCGGTGTGGACCGCCGCCACGTCGGCGCCGTCGAGGACCTCGCGGTCAAAGCCGTAGGGCGCGACCACGTCGCAGACGCTGCCCACCGTCGTGTGCTCGGCCCGCGTCGTGAACTCGGCCATCCCGTTGTTCTCGCACACGAAGATGAGCGGCAGCTCCCACAGCGCGGCCAGGTTCACCGTCTCGTGGAAGTAGCCGGTCTGCACCGCGCCGTCGCCGAAGAAGACCACCGTCACCCGATCGCGGCGGCCGATCTTGGCCGCGAGGGCGCCCCCGGCGGCCATCGGCAGGTTGCCGCCGACGACGCCGGTCGCTCCCATCACCCCGTGCTCGATGTCAACGACGTGCATCGACCCGCCCAGGCCCTGGCAGAGCCCGGCCGAGCGGCCCATCAGTTCGGCCATCACGCGGTCCATCGGCGCCCCCTTGGCCAGTACGTGGCCGTGGGCGCGGTGGCCGCTGTAGATCTCATCGTCGTCGCGCAACTGCCGGCACACTCCGGCGGCGACGCCCTCGGCGCCGATGCTCAGGTGGATGAGCCCGTGGACGAGCAGGCGCTGGTGCAGACGGGCGAGGTGCTCCTCGAAGCGACGGATCCGCCACATCGTGCGCAGCAGGTCCAGGGTCGTCGCGGAGTCGAGTGACCCCGCGACCCCTCGCTGGCGCTTCGCCGCCATCACACCTCCTAGGCGACGGCAGACGTCGTGCCCAGCACCTCGCGCACGGCGCCGGCGATCTTGTGCTCGTCGGGCAGGACGAACGCCTCCATCGGCTCGCTGTAGGGAACGGTGGCGTCGAGCGCGGTCACGAGCTTGATCGGGGCCTTGAGCGAGCCGAAGCCGTGCTCGACGATCTCGCCGGCGATGATGTTGGCGGCGGAGGCGTGGCGGGTCGCCTGATCGGCGAGCACCACGTGGCCGGTCTTCTCCACCGAGGTGAGGATCGTCGGCATATCGAGCGGCTGCAGCGACCGCGGGTCGATCACCTCCGCCTCGATACCCTCGCTCGCCAGCGCCTGCGCTGCCTCCAGCGCCTTGCCCACCGTCCAGCCGGTCGCCACGATGGTGACGTCCGCGCCGGGCCGGCGGACGGCCGCCTCGCCGATGGGCACGAGGTGCTCGCCCTCGGGCACGTCGCCGTGCTCGAGCACGAGCAGGTAGTGCATGAGGTAGACGACGGGGTTGTCGTCACGGACGGCCGAGGCCATCAACCCCTTGGCATCGGCGGGGGTTGAGGGCAACACCACCTTGAGCCCGGGGATGCCGGCGAACATCGAGTAGATGGAACCGGTGTGCTGGCCGGCCCAGCCGGCGGTGAACCCGTACCCGGCCTTGAGCACGAGCGGGACCTTCACCCGCCCGCCGCTCATGTACCGCAGGCGCGGAGCCTCGTTGGTCACCTGGTTCATCGCCACCAGCATGAACTCGGCCATGAGCAGCTCGACCACCGGGCGGTACCCGGCCAGGGCCAGCCCGACGGCCATGCCGATCTCGGCGGTCTCGGAGATCGGGCTCACCCGGACGCGATCGCGACCGAACGCCTGGACGAGCGGGTCCTCGTCTGAGGGGGCGACGTCCTGGCCGTAGAACACGACGGTCTCGTCCCGGGCCATCTCCTGCCGGATCGCCTCGTTGACCGCGGCGATGTAGGGAATCTCTCGTGCCATGGTGTGGTTGCTCCTACGCGTAGACGTATTTCGTGGCCGCTTCGGGCTCCGGGAACGGGCTGTCGAGCCCGAACTGGACCGCGGCCTCCATCTCGTCGCGGGCCGCCTGCGCGATCTCGTCCGCGCGCTCGGCGGTCAGCGCCCCCTGCTCGATCAGGCGGGCGCGGAACCGCGGCACCGGGTCGCCGCGGAGTGCCGCCTCGTACTCCTCGCGGTTGCCGAACACCGAGATCGCCTCGTGCTCGGGGTAGTGCAGCGGCACCCCGGGCGGGGCGATGAGGTTGCCGTGAGCCGACAGGCGGTAGACCTTGGACTCGATCAGCGTCGGGCCGTCACCGCCGCGGGCGCGATTCACCGCGGTGCCGACCGTCGCGTGCACGGCCACCGGGTCACCGCCGTCGACGGTGACGCCGGGCATGCTGTAGGCCTTGGCCTTGACCGACAGCGGCTCGCCGGCGGCGGCGTTGGCGTCCTCCTGCTCGGAGTGCGTGGCCACGTTGTAGCCGTTGTTCTCCATCACGTAGACGATCGGCAGCTTCCACAACGACGCGAGGTTGAGCGACTCGTGGAACGCCCCTTGCTTGGAGGCGCCGTCGCCGAAGAAGCAGAGGACGACCTGGCGTTCCTTGCGAAGCTGAGCGGCGAACGCGACGCCGGTCGCCTGGGGGATGCCCTGACCGACGATGCCGGAGGTCCCCATGAACCCGACGTCGGGATCGACGAGGTGCATCGAGCCGCCATAGCCGCCGCACAGCCCGTCCCGGCGCCCGTAGATCTCGGCCATTATCGCCTTGGTGTCGGTGCCGAGCGCGATCGGGTAGCCGTGGCAGCGGTAGGTGGCCATGAGCTGGTCGGTCGGCGCCAGCGTCGCCAGCGATCCGACGATCGACGCCTCGGCGCCGTCGGCGAGGTGCGTGTGGCCGCGGATCACGCCGGGGTGATCCTCGAAGGTGCGCTTGACGCGCTCCTCGAACTCGCGGATCCGGACCATCTGGTTGAAGATCCAGACGAGGCGCTCGTCGGTCAGCTCGGCGGTGGTCATCACTGTCTCCTGTCTATGCCGGATCCGCCGCGAACAGCGCGGCGGTGGTCTGGAATGAGCGGTCGAATGCGGCTTCGATCGGCAGGCTGCGCAGCGCCGCTGACAGCACTTCGACGCCCCAGGGCTGGTCGTAGCCGGCCTCGGCGAGCGCCGTGACGTACCCGGCGACGTCGAGCTCCCCCTCGCCGGGCAGCAGGCGGTGGTTGATCACCTCGTCGAGCGGATCCGCGGCGAACTCGACCGGCCCGTCGGACAGCTCGACCCACGCCAGATACTCGGCGGGGATCGACATCATGTCGGCGGGCGGGATCTTCAGCTTGCCCATGTGCCAGGTGTCGATCACCAGACCGCCGTTGGCGCGTCCGGCCTCGGTGACGAGCTTGATCCCGTCCTGCAGGGTGTTCACGTTGGGATCGAACGGAATGATCTCGTAGGCGATCCTCGCATCGGTGTGCTGCGCGGCGTCGTCGCACAGGGCGGCGTACTCCTCGATCAGCCGGTCGAGCTCACACGGCGTCTCGGGGATGTTGCCGACCTTGATGTGGTGGGCGCCGAACGTGGCGGCCGTCTCGAACAGCTGCGTGCGCAGCTCGTCTGACGCGATTCGCTCGGGGCTGCCGGGCGGCATCCAGAAGTTGGCCAGGAACTCGACCTCCAGGTACCGCAGCCCGGCGTCGTCGAAGATCGCCTTCATCTCCGGCAGCGTGCGGGTCTCGAGCTGGTGCGTCACATCCGCATGCCACAGGCCGAGGCCGCGGAAGCCGACTCGCTCCGCCTGGGCGCAGCGCTCGCGCCAGTCGAACGTGCTCCATTCGCGCCCGGCGTGGATGTCCACGGGACCGGCGACCGTCCAGTACAGCGCGACCAGCTCGATCTCGCCCACGCGTTCTCCTCTTCCTCGGTTCAGGAACCGACGGTCAAGCTACCGCCGCCCTGGGGGTGTAGTCCAGTGCGAGCGCGCAGGCCTTCTTGCCGATCAGCGCGCTGGGCCAGCCCCTACGTGGCGAACTCGCCCGCGATCCGATCGAGCGCCGCCACCAGCTCGTCGGTCCGGGTCAGCCACGGCGAGTGGTCGGTATCGATCTCGATCACCGGATCGCAGCCGGCCGCGGTGAACATGCGCCGCTGCAGCGCCGGCTTGATCGCCCGGTCTTGCAGGCAGGTCACATATGCACGGGGAAGGGCGTCAAATGCGGCAGTGTTCGCGCCCGGCGTGAACGGCTGGGTGAACGGGATCACCGGCTGACTGCCGCGCTGGGGCATCGCCCAGGCGAGCTGCTCCTCGCTGGCGCAGTGGTAGAGCGCCTCCGGCGCGGCTGCGGGCGGCATGGTCGCCACCGGCGGGTCGCCGGCGACGACGATGTTGGCCTGCACCGAATCGCCGGCCGCCTCGGGGAGCTGGGTGAGTTCGAGCAGACTCTGGCCGGGCTGCGGCAGGAAGGCGGTGACGTAGACGAGGCCGGCGAGTCGCTCCGCGACGCCGGGGCGCCCACCCGCCGCCTGGGTGATGACTATCCCGCCCATGCTGTGGCCGACGAGCAGCGGCCGCCCGGGGAGTTCGTCGAGGGCGGCGCCCACCGCGTCGGCGTACCGGTCCAGCGTGATCTCGGCGAGCGGAGTCGTGTCGGCGCCTTGGCCCGGCAGGTCGATGGCGCGTGTCTCGTGCCCCGCGGCCTGCAGGCCCGCGCTGACCCGCTCCCACACCCACGCGCCCCCCATCGCGCCGTGGACCAGCAGGAATCTCGCCATGGTCATTCGTCCCTCGCATTCGAGCGCAAAGCGCGACCCTATCCGGCCGCCGCCTCCGCGCCCGCCGCGGCGCGCACGCGAGCGCCGGTGCGCAAGCGGGGCTGCGCAAACCGGCAAGCGGGTTGACTTGAGGCGACGGCGTCGCGTATAAGCCAGGCTGGCGCCGAGGCGTGAGGAGACCAGCCGGCCGAGGAGAGGGATTTCAGGCATGACGACCACAGCGGCCGAGACAGGCTCGTTCCCCAGTCCGTATTCGATGCAGACCCCGCCAGGGTGCGAGGGCTGGGAGGAGATGTACCCGTACTACGCGGTGTTCGATGAGCACCGGCGCGCCGCCGACGAGAACCGCTTCTGGTTCTGGAACTCGATGCACTTCCCGGTTCCGCATCCGGCGTTCGACGTCATCTGCATCGACTCGCCCTACCAGGCCGTCGGGTCCTGGCAGAACCGCGTGTTCGCCGTGCCGCCGGCGATGGGCATCGACTACCGGGTCGTCAACGGCTACGTCTACATCTCCGGCAACCCGGTCACCGATCCGGAGAAGATCGCCGAGCGCGCCGGCTTCTTCCAGCAGCGGGCCGGCCACTACTACGCCAACTGGCCCGAGCTCTACGGCAAGTGGAAGGCCAAGATGCAGGCGCTGATCGCTGATCTGGATGCGCTCCAGGTACCCGAGCTTCCGGAGTACGAGCGCGACGAGGTCGCCTTCGAGGAGGGCCACAACACCGCCTTCTACGAGGTCCTGGACGCCTACGGCCGGTGCCTGCGAATGGGCGACCTCATGTGGCAGCACCACTTCGAGTTCCTGCTGCTCGGCTACGGGGCGTACGCCACGTTCGCCGATCTGTGCAAGGCCCACCTGCCCGACATCCCCGACCAGCACATCGCGCAGATGGTCGCCGGGATCGACGTGCTGCTGTTCCGGCCCGACGCCGAGCTGCGCCGGCTGGCGGCGCTGGCGCTCCAGACCGGCGTCGACGGGGCGTTTCGGGAGGGCCGCACCCCGGCGGAGATCGACGCCGAGTGCAGCCAGACCGAGGCCGGCCGGGCGTGGCTGGCCGAGCTCGAGGCGGTCAAGGACCCGTGGTTCAACATGGCCACCGGCGACGGCCTCACCCACCACTACCGCAGCTGGCTCGACGATCCGAGCATCCCCTACGCGTCGCTGATCGGACACGTCAACGCGCTGCGGGCCGGCGAGCTGGCAGAGCGGCCGACCGAGGAGATCAGCCGTGAGCGAGAGCGCCTCGCGCAGGAGTACGGCGCGCTGCTGCCCGCGGAGATCCAGGGCCCGTGGCGCGACCTGCTGGCGCTGTCACGGACCGTGTTCCCCTACGTCGAGGAGCACAAGTTCTTCTGCGACTACTGGTTCCTGACCCGCTGGTGGAACAAGATCCGGGAGTTCGGGGCGCTGCTGGCCGGCGCCGGCTTCCTGTCCGACGGCGAGGACGTGTTCCATCTCTCCCGGCACGAGGTGGCGTCAGCGCTCGACGAGCTCGTCCTCACCTGGGCCACCGGCGGTGCGCCCCTGGGTCCGCACCACTGGCCGCCGATCGTCGCTCGCCGCCAGGAGCTGCTCGAGCGGCTCGCGCACTGGACCCCGCCGCCCGCGCTCGGGGTCGCCCCGGCCGAGGTCACCGACCCGATGACGATCATGCTGTGGGGCGTGACCACCGAGCGCGTCCGGGAATGGTCGCGGCACCAGGACGGCGGCGCCGAGCTCCGCGGCGCGGCCGCGTCGCCAGGGACGGTGCAGGGCCCCGCCCGGGTCGTGCGGTCCGTCTCGGAGATCGCCGACGTGCGCAAGGGGGAGATCCTCGTCTGCGGCAGCACCTCGCCGGCCTGGGCCCCGATCTTCTCCAAGATCCGCGCCACGGTCACCGACGTCGGCGGCGTCATGTCCCATGCGGCGATCGTCTGCCGCGAGTACGGGCTGCCCGCCGTGGTCGGCACCGGTCGCGCCTCGTCGCAGATCCGCACCGGGCAGATGATCCGGGTCGACGGCACGGCCGGGGTGGTCACCGTGATCGATGCGGAGTGAGCTGACGTGACCGGCGCGCCGTCGCGACACACCCGCGAGCTGCACGAGCTCGTCGCTGCCGACACCGTCGAGTTCGGCGGCAAGAGCGCCGGCCTCGGGGAGCTCCTGCGCGCCGGGATTCCGGTCCCGCCGGGCTTCGCGATCAGCACCGGCGCGTCCGGCGCGATGAGCGGTGCGCTGCGGGAGGAGATCGCCGCGCGCCACGCCCAGCTCGGCGACGACGTTCCGGTCGCCGTGCGCTCCAGCGCGGTGGGTGAGGACAGCGCGGAGGCGACGTTCGCCGGCCAGCAGGACACGTATCTCTGGGTCCGCGGCGTCGACGCGATCTGCGAGGCGGTGACGCGCTGCTGGGCGAGCCTGTACAGCGCGGAGGCGGTGGCCTATCGCGAGCGTCTGGGCGGCGCGGCGGCCGTGCATCCGGCAATGGGGGTCACCGTGCAGCTGATGGTCGACGCCGCCGTCTCCGGGGTGATGTTCACCTGCAATCCGGTGAGCGGGGACCCGAGCATGGTCGCGGTCAACGCGAGCTGGGGGCTGGGGGTGGCCGTGGTCGGCGGCGAGGTGACGCCTGACGACCATCTCATCAGCAAGGTCACCGGCGAGGTCGTGCGCCGGACGATCAACGACAAGTCGGTCGAGTACGTTCCCGCCGCGCACGGGACCCAGCGGATCGAGGTCACCGGCGAGCGCCGCCGCCAGGCGTGCCTGGACGACGGGGCCATCGCCGCGCTCGTCGAGCTCGGACGCCGCATCGAGGCGCACTTCGGCGGTCCCCAGGACATCGAGTGGGCGATCGACCGCGACGGTGAGCTGCGCGTCCTGCAGTCGCGCCCGGTGACCGGGCTGCCCCCGCGCCCGCCCGGACCGGCCCCGGCATCCGCCCTGGCACTGCTCATGAGCCAGTTCGGCGCCGGCGGCTGACCGCGATGCCCCTTTCCGACGACGACGTCCGCGAGATCCTGCGGATCATCGACGAGTCCGACGTCGACGAGCTCCAAATCGAGACCCCCGCCTTCGCGCTGCACATCAACCGGTCGGCGGCGGGCGTGGATGCTCGTTCGCCGGCTCCGCGCGGTGTTCAGGGAGCCGGCGAGCGAGCGCCCGCGCCCGCCGCACCAGCGCCTCGGGGCGAGCCCGCTGACGGGTCGGTCACGATCCCGTCCCCGATGCTCGGGACCTTCTACCGCGCCGAGTCACCCGGAGCGGCCCCGTTCGTCGAGGTCGGAGTGACCGTCACCCCCGACACGACGGTCGGCATCATCGAGGTCATGAAGATGATGAACTCGGTCCCCGCCGGGGTGGCCGGCGTCGTGGCCGAGATCCTCGCCGAGAACGCCGCGCTGGTCGAGTACGGCCAGCCGCTGCTGCGGGTCACGCCCGGCGAATGAAGCGGGTGTTCATCGCCAACCGCGGTGAGATCGCCGTGCGGATCGTGGGCGCCTGCCGCCGGCTCGGACTGGAATGCGTGGTCGGGGCATCGGCGGCGGACATGGACGGGATGGCGGCCCAGCTCGCCGACCGGGCGGTGTGCATCGGGCCCGGCCCCGCCGGTGACAGCTACCTGCGCGATGACCTCGTCGTCCAGGCGGCGCTCGGCACCGGCTGTGACGCGATCCACCCCGGCTACGGCTTCCTGGCGGAGAGCCCGCGGCTCGCCACTCGGGCCCGCGATCACGGGCTGACATTCGTGGGGCCACCGACAGCGGCGATCGCGCTCGCCGGTGACAAACTGGCGGCCCGGTCGCAGGCGCGGAGCGCCGGAGCGCCGGTGCTCCCCGGCGGCGAGGTCACCACCGCCGGCGAGGCGCGGGCGCTCGCCGCGGACATCGGGTATCCGCTGCTGGTCAAGGCCGCCGGCGGGGGAGGGGGCCGAGGGATCAAGCGCATCGACGACGACGACGAACTCGATGCGCTGGTTGGCCTCGCGCGACGCGAGGCGGGCGCCGCCTTCGGCGATGACCGCGTGTACCTGGAGAAGCTGATCGAGTCCGCGCGCCACGTCGAGGTCCAACTCGCCGCCGACGAGCACGGGACGACGCTCGCGCTCGGCGAGCGCGACTGCTCGGTGCAGCGCCGCTTTCAGAAGGTGATCGAGGAGGCGCCTGCGCCCGGGCTGTCCGAGACGACTCGGGCCAGGCTCCAGCAGGCGGCGGTGGCGTTCGCGGAGCGGATCGGCTACCGCAACCTCGGCACCGCCGAGTTCGTCATCGATGCCGTCAGCGGTGACGCGTACTTCCTGGAGGTCAACTGCCGTATCCAGGTCGAGCACCCGGTCACGGAGGCCGTCACCGGCCTGGACCTGGTGGCGATGCAGCTGCAGATCGCCGCCGGGGAGCCGATCGGCATCAGCCCGGACGGCCCCGGCGTCACCGGCGTCACCGGCCATGCCATCGAATGCCGGCTCAACGCGGAGGACCCGACCCGCGGGTACATGCCGAGTCCCGGCACGTTGCGCCTGTTCTCGGTGCCCGAACGCCGCGGCCTGCGGGTCGACACCCACTGCCGCCCCGGGGCGACCGTGCCCCCGTACTACGACTCGCTGCTGGCCAAGTTGATCGCCCACGCCGATGACCGCGACGGCGCGATCGAGATCCTCCGCGACGCGCTCGGGGACGTGGACGTCGAGGGCGTCGAGACCAACCGGACGCTGCTGATCAGCGTGCTCGCCCATCCCGACTTCGCCGCCGGCGCGGTCACCACCGACTGGCTGGAGCGCGCGCTCTAGTGTCCCGATCCTGATGACCGCGCCGATCGAGTTCATCGACACCTCCACCCGGGACGGCAACCAGAGTCTGTGGAGCGCGACCGGCCTCACCACGCCCGACGTGCTGGCGATCGCGCCCGTGCTGGACCGCGTCGGATACCACGCGCTCGACTTCACCTCGAGCACGCACATGGCGGTCTCGGTGCGCTTTCACCACGAGGACCCGTGGGAGCGGCTCCGGCTCGTCTCGGCGGCGATGCCCGACACGCCGCTGGGGATGATCACCACCGGGATGCGCTTCATCAGCTGGGTGCCGGCCGACGAGGAGGTGATGGCGCTCTCCTACCGCCTGGCGGTCCGCAACGGGCTGCGCCGGGTGCAGATCGCCGACCCGTCCAACGATCCGGCACGGATCAAGCGGATCGCGGCGATGGCCAAGGCGGAGGGGGTCGAGGAGGTGGTGATCGGCCTCACCTATTCGATCAGCCAGGTCCACACCCACCCCTACTACGCGCGGATCGCCGCCGCGCTCGCCGATTGCCCGCACATGGACCGGCTCTATCTCAAGGATCCCGGCGGTCTGCTCACCGTCGACGCGGTGCGGGAGCTGGCCCCGCCGCTGCTGACCGCGGCGCGCGGGAAGCCGCTCGAGCTCCACAGCCACTGCACGATCGGGCTCGCGCCGCAGGTGTACCTCGAGGGGGTTCGGGCCGGTTTTGACACCGTCCACACCGCCGCGGGGCCGCTGGCCCGCGGCACGTCTCAGCCCGAGGCGCTGGCCACCGCGCGCAACCTGGAGGCATCCGGCTACACCCACCGGCTCGACCTCGAGCAGCAGGCGATCGTGGCCGCGCACTTTGATGGGGTGGCGCGGGCCAAGGGCCTGCCGGCCGGCGCCCCCCGCGAGTTCGACGCCGCCTACTACCGCCACCAGCTCCCCGGCGGCATGGTCACCACCACCCGGCGGATGCTCGCCGAGCTGCGCCGCCCGGAGCTGTTCGACGAGGTGCTGGAGGAGGTGACCCGCGTACGGGCGGAGATGGGGTCCCCGATCATCGTCACGCCGGTGTCGCAGTTCATCGCCAGCCAGGCGGCCCGCAATGTGATCGACGGGGAGCGGTGGGCCAACGTGTCCGACGAGACCGTTCGCTTCTTCCTGGGGCATTACGGCGCGCCGCCCGCTCCCGTGGACCAGGGGATCGCCGACCGGGTCCTCGCCCGGCCGCAGGCGCGGGCGCTGGCCGCGCTGGCGCCGATCACCCTGGAGGGCGCGCGCGGGCGCTTCGGCCGCGGGATCTCCGAGGAGGAGCTGCTGCTGCGGCTGACGATGGCGGCCGATCAGGTCGACGCGATGGTCGCGGCGCGCGACCGCCACGCTGCCAACGGCGGCCGGCCGCTGGCGGCGGCCCGGCCGGGGCGCGCCGCGCTGGTGACGTTGCTCGCCGAGCTCGGACGCCGGCCGTCGCTGCGCCGCGTCGAGGTCGTCACCGACGCCGAGCGGGTGGTGTGGCGTCGTGGCTGACCGGCGGCCTGAGCTCGACCAGCTGCGCCTCGATGAGGTCCGGGCGTTCATGTTCGACATCGACGGCACCCTGCTGCACCGCGGACCCGACGGGCGGGGGCGGCCCCAGCCGGGCGCGCTCGAGGTGCTGGCACGGATCCGGGCCTCGGGGCGCCGGCTCGTCCTGTTCACCAACGGCAGCCACGTCCCGTCGGCGCGGATCGCCCACGGCCTGCGCGAGGACGGTCTGCAGGTGACCGACGACGAGCTGCTCACCCCGGTGGACAGCGCCACGGCATGGCTGGGCGCCCATCCCGAGCAGCATCCCGTCCACGTCTTCGCCTCCTACGCGGTCCGGGGTCACATGACCGCGGCGGGCATCCCGCTCACCGACGGCGAGGACGCGCGCGCGGTGTTCGTGGCGCATCTCCAGGACGTCGCGCTGGCGGAGGTGGAACGGGCCGCCCGCGCCGTCACCAACAACGGCGCGCCGTTGTTCACCGGCAGCTACGTGGCGGGCTACGCCGGCGCCGAGGGGATCATCTTCAGTCGCGGGGCGATGATCACGGCGGCGATCGCCAAGGTCTCGGGCGCCCGGCCACGGGTCCTGGGCAAGCCGTCGCGGGCCGCGGTGACGGCGCTGCGCGAACGGCTGGAGGTCCCGACTCGCGAGATCGCCGTGATCGGCGACGATCTCGGCATGGACGTGGCTCTGGGGAAGCTCGGCGGCTCGCGCACCGTGCTCGTGCGCAGCGGGATCAGCGGCGCGATCGACCTCGACAGCGTCCCGCTCAAGCGCCGCCCCGACGCCGCCATCGACGGCGTCGCGGACCTGCTCGACCTCCTGTAACCGCCGCCGTAACGTGCCTTCCCGGTAGGCGGTCCGTCGTTTCGGGGGGCAGTTGGGCCAGCTCTGTCGAGACCGCCGGTTGCCTCGCGGCGATCCGGGTAGGTAGGCGAAGGATGACCGCAGCTCAAGGCGCGAGCCGGCAGCAGGTGGCGCGGATCCTCGCCCGGCAGGACCGGATCGAGGTCTGGGCGCTGCCGTGGCGCTACCTGGCGATCATCGGCACCGGCTATTTCTTCACGTTCTACGACATCACCGACATCGGCTTTGCGATCCCGCAGATCCAGCCGCAATTTCACCTGAGCGGCAACGAGAGCACGTTTCTGGCGCTGGCGATTGGCCTGATCGGATATGCCCTCGGCTCGCTGGTCATCGGCACGCTGGCCGACCGAGTCGGCCGCTTCCGCATGCTCATTGTGACGATCGTCCTGACGGCGATCGGCTCGTTCGGCGATGCCGCGTCGGGCAGCGTCGCCGCGCTGGTCATCTTCCGCTTTATCACCGGGATGGGCGTCGGCGCTGACCTCAACCTCGTGTCCACCTACATCGCAGAGCTGGCCCCGGCCCGGCTGCGCGGCCGGATCTCGGTGGGCACGTTCCTGGTGGGGATCATCGGCCAGGCGGTGACCCCGCTGATCGCACTGGCGCTGATCCCCAGCCTGCACGACGGCTGGCGCTGGCTGTTCATCATCGGAGGCATCATCGCCGTGATCGCGCTCGTGGCGCGGTTCGAGCTGCCGGAGTCGCCGCGCTGGCTCGCCCTTCACGGTCGGCTCGACGAAGCCGACGCGCTCGTATCCGAGATGGAGCGCCGGGCCGGCGAACGCGGCGACCCGCTCGCCGAGCCGGATGCCTCCGAGGTCGATACCCGCAGCGGCTTCCCCTATGCCGACCTGCTGCGGACGCCGTACCTGCGCCGCGTCGTGGTATTCCTGGCTCTGTGGTTCTTCTGGTACATCGGCAACTACGGCTTCCTGGGCGACGCCGCGGACCTGTTCAAGACCCAGGGCCTGAGTGCCGGCACGGCGTACCTGGCGATCGGCGCGATTGGGTATCCGGTGGGGGCGGTGATCATGCTGTTCGGGATCGACCGCTACCCGCGACGGTGGCTGCTGCTCGTCTCGAGCGCGGTCTGGCTGGTGGCCATGCTTCTGATCGGCTCGGCGGCGAGCGAGGCGATCGTGATTATCGGAGCGTTCCTGGCCTCGACCGCGCTGGGCATGTTCCTCCAGGCCGGCTATACGTACACCGCCGAAAGCTTCCCCACGCGGGCGCGGGCCAGCGGGTTCGCGCTCTGTGACGGCATCGGGCACGGCGGCGGCGCCATCGGCGCCCTATACCTGCCCAACGTCATCGCCAGTCTGTCGTTCTTCGCCGGCTTCGCGCTGATCGGCGTGACCGGACTGATCGCCGGACTGATCGCGCTCGCGGGACCCGTGGCCAGCGGGCTCTCCCTGGAGCGCGTGTCGGCCTAGTTCAGAGCCCAAGTCCAACCCCCGCCGGTCCGCTAGGCCCGGCTGCCCCGGGCGTCCTGGATCGCGCGCCACACCTTCTCGCCGTTGGCCGGCATGGCGAGGTGGCGCACCCCGAGGTGGGCGAGCGCGTCGATCACGGCGTTGTGGACCGCCGGCGTCGCGCCGATCGTGCCCGACTCGCCGATCCCCTTGGCCCCGAGGGGATTGACCGGGGTGGGGGTCTCCATCTGAACGCGCTCAAACGACGGCAGCTCGGCCGCGGACGGGATGCAGTAGGTCACGAGATTCCCGTGCTGGGAGTTGCCCTCGGAGTCGTAGCGGACCTCCTCGTACAGCGCCTGGGCGATGCCCGCGGCCAGACCGCCGTGCACCTGACCGTCGGCGACGAGCGGATTGATGATCCGCCCGGCGTCGTCGCAGGCGATCATGCGGTCCAGGCGAACCGAGCCGGTCTCAGCGTCGACCTCGACGACGGCGACGTGAGCCCCGAACGGGAACGTCGGCTGGGCGGGCTTGAAGTCGGTCT
This sequence comes from Solirubrobacteraceae bacterium, assembly GCA_036509295.1. Lineage (GTDB taxonomy): Bacteria > Actinomycetota > Thermoleophilia > Solirubrobacterales > Solirubrobacteraceae > Palsa-465. The sequence goes on from DATCFW010000033.1 coordinate 26,845, forward strand.
CCGCGCTCAGCTCGGCCAGGCGGCCGTCCTGCACGAGGCCATCGGCCAGCTTCGCCCAGGCCAGCGACGGCTCGGCCGACCCGGTCACGTGGAAGCTCCCGATCTCGAGGTCGAGCACCATGTCGTCGACGTTGGCCTCCAGGGCGTCGGCGGCGATCTCCTTGGCGCGCTGCACCACGATCTCCGACGCCTGGCCGGCGGCCGCCCCACCGATCTGGGTCGACTTTGAGCCGTACGTCCCGGTGCCGCGGGGCACCCGATCGGTGTCGCCGGCGATCACCTGGATGTCCTGCACGTCGATGCCGGTCCGCTCGGACACGATCTGGGCGAACGTCGTCTCGTGGCCCTGACCGTGGGAGAAGGAGCCGGTGCGAACGATCGCGCCGCCGTCCGGCGTGATCTCGACGGCGCCGAACTCCCCCTCGTTGATGCCGTTGGTGATCTCCACGTAGACGCTGAGGCCGATGCCCAGCAGCCGGTCCGAGCCCTCGGCCCGGCGGCGCTGCTGCTCGCGGCGCAACTCCTCGTAGCCGGCCTGCTCCAGCGCGCGGTCCAGCGCCCCGGCGTAGTCGCCGATGTCATAGGTGGCCCCGGCGGCGGTGGTGACCGGGAACCGGTCGTTGGCGATGAAGTTGCGCCGACGGATCTCGGCAGGATCGAGCCCCGCCTCGACGGCGAACATGTCAACCGCCCGCTCGATCATCTGGCTGGCCTCCGGGCGTCCGGCGCCGCGCACCGGCCCCGTCGGCGTTGAGTTGGAGACGACCGCGGTGATGTCGACCTCGATCTTGGGGATGTCGTACACGCCGCTCGACATCATCTGGGTGAGCACCGCGAGGAATGCTCCGATGCCGGGATAGGCGCCGGCGTCCTGGAGCAGCTTGACCCGCAGCGCCTTCAGCTCGCCGTCCTTGGTGCCGCCCAGCTCGAAGTCGGCCCACTGCGCGCGGCCGTGGTGCATGGCGACCATGTGCTCCGAGCGCGTCTCGGTCCACCGCACCGTCCGGTCGGTCTCGCGGGCCAGCCAGCCCATCAGGATGTCCTCGACGTCGGCGCCCTTGCCGCCGAACCCACCGCCGACGTCGGGCGCGATCACGCGGACCTGGTCGGGCTCGAGGCCGAGCGCGCCGGCGATCGCCTGCTTGTCCGCGTGCGGCGTCTGGGTCGACAGATGGATCGTCAGCTTGCCCTCCGCGAACTCGGCCACCGTCGAGCGGGGTTCGATCGGCAGGGCGAGCAGGCGGGGGCTCTCGTTGGCGCCCGAGATGACGATGTCGCAATCGGCGAACAGGTTCTCGTCGGGGTTCTGCGCCGGGATCCGCAGGCACGTGTTCGAGCCGGCGGACTCGAATAGCAGGACCTCGTCCTTCACCGCGTCGCGGATGTCGGTGACGACCGGCAGGGACTCGTACTCGATGGACACGAGCTCGGCGGCGTCGACGGAGGCGGCCGGCGACCCGGCGACGACGATGGCGACGATCTCCCCGGCATATCGCACCGTGTCGGTGGCGACGGGCGGGCGGAACATGCTCTCGTGGACCTGGAGCATCGGCGGGGGCGGGCTCGGCGCCAGACCGATCTCGGCGGCGGTGAACACCTGGACGCCCGGCAGCTCGCGGGCTGCCTGCGCGTCGATCGACTCGATTCGGGCGTGGCCGAGGTAGGAGCGCACGAACGTCACGTGCAGCGCGTTCTCGGTGCGGATGTCGTCGACGTACCGCCCTTGCCCGAGGAGGAAGCGTGGGTCCTCGCGGCGGCGAATCCTCTGTCCGATTCCGGTGGGCATTGGCGGTTTCCTCTCCGACGGGGCGGTGTGAACTAGTTGGTGTTCGGGATTGTGATCACGCGGCGGCGAGCTCGCCAGCCAATCCGCGCGGCCCGCGTTGACCGACGGCGCAGTGGCGTGGCGCCGATCCTACGGGTCGACGAACTCGGCCGGCTGCTTGGTGAAGCCGGCCGTGACGGCGGCGAGCTGGTTCCGGGAGCCGATCAGCCCGAGCTGGAGTTCGGCCTCGAGCGCCAGCGTGTCATGCGCGGGGCCGGTCCAGGACTCGTCGAACAGCCGCTTGGCCGCCCGCACCGCATCCGGAGAGCGGCCGGCGATCTCGGCCGCGAGCTCGCGGGCCGCCGCCAGCGGGTCGTCGGCGACGCGGGTGACGACGCCGAGCCGCGCGCCCTCGGTGCCATCGAAGACACGGCCGGTGTAGGTGAGCTCCTTGGCGACGTCGATCGCCACCAGCCGTGGCAGGGTCCGGGTGATCGACATGTCGGGCACCAGCCCCCATTTGACCTCCATCACCGACAGGCGCGTGTCGGGCGCGGCGATCCGGATGTCGGCGCCGAGCGCGATCTGCAGTCCGCCGCCGAGGCAGTTGCCGTGCAGCGCCGCGATGACCGGCACCGGAAGGTCGAGCCAGCCGTGGGCGGCCCGCTGAAACCAGTTCGGCACCTCGCCGTGGACCCGGTCGGTGAGCCCGGCGGCGCCGCCGCCGTCGGCCATGATGCTGACCACGTCCAGGCCCGAGCAGAAGCTCGGTCCCTCGCCGTGCAGGACGACCGCCCGGACGCCGGGCTCGCCGGCGAGTCGCTGCGACGCGGCGTTGATCTGCTCGAACATCGGCACGTCGAGCGCGTTGTGCTTATCGGCGCGGGTGAGCGTGACCACGGCGACGTGGTCGACAACCACGACGTTGACTCGTTGCTCGGAGCTCATCTGGCGTTAGACCCTACCGTCGAGCGACACCGCGTCGCCCACTCGGACGGTGGCCCCCTCCAGCACCTCGCCGTAGACGCCGAACGGCAGCGGCTCGGCGCTGGGATGATCGAGCCGGAACTCGGCGAGCAGCTTGAGCGTGGGGAAGTCGACCGTGCCGGTTTCGGGGTTGCGCGTGGTGACCATGCAGCGCCCGACGTGGCCGTGCATCGCCAGTAGCGCCGAACCGACCCGAACGCGTCGTCCGATCCAGTCGTCCTCCTCGTGGGCCGTGATGCCGTCGACCTCGATCAGCATCCGGAAGCGACGCGGGTCGACCGACTCGGCACCGCCCAGCTCCGCCAGGTGGCGCAGCGACGCCGACGAGATGACCGACGCCGCCGCCTCGCGCCCGCGGTCCACGCCGATCTCGGCGGCGACGAGCCGCAACGGCTCGCCGAGGAACTCCGAGAGCGCCTCCGCCCACGGTCCAACGACCTCTCGCGAGTGGTAGGTGTGGCCGTGAAACCGGGTCGCCAGCGTTTCGCCGTGACGCACCCTTCCGCCGGCCGTCACGCCGGTGGGGAACCGCAGCGTCAGCTCGCCGGCGTCGGGATCGTAGTCGGGAACGATCGTGTGGAGGGTGCCGTAGCGCTTGCCGTTGATCATGCGTCCCCGCTCGTCGATCACATAGAAGCTGCGGTTGCCGCGCGCACCCAGCTCGGTGAGCTCCACGGCATCGACGGCGTGGACGCGCATGCCCTTGACCGGAGTGATTGACAGACCGGTGACGGCGGCGCTCATCACGGGTTCACGATATCCCCACCCCAGGCGGCAGCGGTTTTAGCCGCATGTGGCCTAAAACCGCTGCCACGCGTCCCGGCCGCTCGTGGCCCGGCAGGGGAAGGCCCGCGCCACGAGCCCTGATCGACAGCGGCTGGCACCGCTCAGGCCGCGGCCTGCTCCGCCCAGTCGCGATACAGCTGCCAGTAGCGGCCCTCGGCGGCCAGCAGCTCGTCGTGTGAGCCCTGCTCGACGATCTGCCCGTGCTCCATCACCAGGATCACGGCGGCGTGCTGGATCGTCGACAGCCGGTGGGCGATGACGATCGCGGTTCGGCCGGCCACCAGCCGGCGCAGCCCCTGCTCGATGACGCCCTCGGTGTGGACGTCCACGTTGGCGGTGGCCTCGTCCAGGACGAGGATCCGCGGGTCGGCGACGAGCGCGCGGGCGAACGCGATCAGCTGGCGCTGCCCGGCGGAGAGCTGCACGCCACGTTCCCCGACCTCGGTGTCATAGCCGTGGGGCAGCGCCATGATGAAGTCGTCGGCGCCGACGGCGCTCGCGGCATCGCGCAGCTGCGCCTCGGTCGCCTCCGGCCGCCCGAATGAGAGGTTGTCGCGGATCGTGCCGCTGAACAGGAACCCCTCCTGGGGCACCATCCCCATCTGCGACCGCAGCGAATGCGCGGTCACCGTGCGCAGGTCGTGCCCGTCGACCAGGATCGCGCCCGAGGTCGGGTCATAGAAGCGGGCGACGAGCTTGGCGAACGTCGACTTGCCGGCGCCGGTCTCGCCGACGAGGGCGACGGTCTGGCCGGGCTCGATCACCAGGTTGACGTTCCGCAGCGCCCAGGCTTCGTCGTTCTGGGCGTCCACGGGGGCGGTCGCCCCCCGGGCGTAGTCGTTTGGGGGGTCCACGGGGGGCGCAGCCCCCCGGGTGTAGCGAAACGACACGTCATCGAACCGCAGCTCGCCGCGGATCCGCGGTAGCTCCGTCGCGTCCGGCGCGTCGACGATCTCCGGCTGCTCGTCGAGCAGTCCGAAGATCTTGTCCAGCGCCGCCATCCCGGACTGGTAGGTCGTGTACAGCTGGGAGAGCTGCTGGATTGGATCGAAGAAGTTGTTGAGCGCCGCGATGAACCCGAACACCACTCCGGTGGAGGCGTGCCCATTGATCGCCTCGACACCGCCGATGACGAGGATCTCAACCGTCACCAGCGCCGACAGCAGCTCCACCGCCGGGAAGTAGGCGGCGTTGAGGTGGACGGTCCGCATGTTGGCCGCGCGGTTCTCGTCGTTGAGCTGGGCGAAGTGCTCGATGTGGCGGCGCTCCTGACCGAACGCCCGCACCACCCGGATCCCGGACAGGGTCTCGCCGAGGTACCCGGTGATGGAGGCGATCTTCTCCCGGGTCAGCCGGTAAGCGCCGGCTGACGCGATCCGGAACGCCAGCGCGCCGAGGAACAGCAACGGCAGCGCGATGAACGTGAGCAGCGCCAGGTGCGGGTCCAGGATCACCAGGATCACCACGACGCCGATCAGCGTCAGGCTGCTCTGGATCAGGGTGGCCAGCCCGTCCTCGACGAGCTGGTCGAGCGCCTCGACGTCGTTGGTCATGCGGCTGATCATCACGCCGGCGATGTTGCGGCTGTAGAAGCCGATTGACAGCGACTGGAGGTGGGCGAACAGCTTCAGCCGCAGATCCTGCAGCGCGCGCTGGCCGACCCAGCCGACCAGGTAGGTCTGGGCGTACGTGGCCACGCCATACACCGCCGCCGAGATGAGGAAGATGATCACCACCACGGTCAGCACGCTCGTGTCGTGCTTGTCGATGCCCTGGTCGATTGCGACCTTGGCCAGCGGCGCCGGCGCCAGCGCCGCGGCGGTGGCCAGCACCAGCGAGGTGAACATGGCCAGGACGCGCCACCGATACGGCGCGAGAATTTCGATCAGGCCGCGGAGCTTGCGGCCGTTGCCCGCGGTCTCGCGGAAGCGGCGGCGCAGCTCGGAGCCGGCGTGCGTGCTCATCAGCCGCCCACTTCGACGGTCTTGCGGGTGAGGAAGACGGAGTCGGGCATGCCTTTCTCCACGATCTCGCGGTACAGGCTCGACTGGTCGAGCAGCTCGTCGTGGCTGCCGTCCGCGGCGACGCGGCCGTCCTCGAGGACGACGATCCGGTCGGCCAGGGCGATCGTGGACAGGCGGTGGGCGATCACGAACGTCGTCCGGCCGGCCATCACATCGCCAAGCGCGCGCTTGATCTCGGCTTCGGTGGACGCGTCGACCGACGAGGTCGCATCGTCGAGGATGAGGATCCGCGGATCGGCGAGGATCGCTCGGGCGATCGCGATGCGCTGGCGCTGCCCACCCGACAGGGTCAGGCCGCGCTCGCCGACGCGCGTGTCATAGCCGGCGGGGAGTCGCTCGATGAAGCCGGCCGCCTGGGCGGCCGCGGCGGCGCGCTCGACGTCCTCGCGGCTCGCCTCGCCGCGCGCGTAGGCGATGTTCTCGTGCACCGTGGCCGAGAACAGGAACGGGTCGTCGTTGACGACGGCGATCGCGCCCCGGAGGCTGTCGAGCTCCACGCTGCGGACGTCGGCGCCGTCGATCGACACCGAGCCGGTGGTGACGTCGTAGAGCCGCGGCAGCAACGACACGAGCGCCGACTTGCCGGCGCCCATGGCGCCGACCAGCGCCACCACCTGGCCCGCGGGGACGTCGAGGTCGATGCCGGTCAGCGCCGGGTGCGTCGTCCCGTTGAAGGTGAGCCCGGCGCCGCGCAGGACCACGTGACCGCCGCCGGCGGGCAGCGCCGGCGCCGCCGGGGGAGACGCGATCTCGGGCTCCTGATCGAGGATCTGGAAGATGCGGGCGCCGGACGCGGTGGCCCGTTGGGCGGCGCCGAGCATGTAGCCGAGCGTCTGCATGGGGGAGATGAGCATCAGCAGGTACGCGTAGAACGCGGTGAACGCGCCCACCGTCAGCGAGCCGCCGATCACCTCGCGGCCGCCGAACAGGAGGATCGCCGCCAGCCCCAGGTTGGGCAGGAAGCTGATCATCGGGTTGTAGAACGCCTGGATGCGCGTCGCCCGCAGCTGTTGGTCGAACACCCGCTGGACGGTGTGGCGAAAGCGCTCGAGCTGGCGCTCCTCCTGGGCGAACGCCTTGACCACGCGCACACCCGAGACGTTTTCCTCGGTGTCGGCGGTGAGCTCGGCGATCCGCTGCTGCGCCTCCTGCATCGCCGGACGCGACTTGTGGCCGTAGCGGTTGGCGATCAGCACCACGAACGGGACCGGCGCCAATGAGATCGCCGCCAGCCCGGGCTGGAGCGCGAACATCGCCACCGCGGCGAGCAGGATCGTCACCAGCGATTGGGCGATGAAGATCAGCCCATAGCCGAGGAAGAATCGGACCGACTGGAGGTCAACCGTCGCGCGGCTCATCAGCTGACCGGTCTGCTGGCGATCGAAGAAGGAGAGCTCGAGTCGCTGCAAGTGCCCGTACAGCGCCTCGCGCAGGTCGACCTCGACGTCCAGCGACACCCGCCCGGCCACGATCCGTCGCAGC
>DATCFW010000034.1:0-15615 GCA_036509295.1 Solirubrobacteraceae bacterium
GAGTCCTGGGCGGCGTCAGCGAGCCGCCGGTACATGGTGGGCACGCCGAATACCATCGTCGCCGGCGCGTCGGCACGCGACAGCGCTTCCCCCACGGCTTCGGGGGAGAAGCGACCGAGGTGCACCGCGCTGCCGCCGCGACGGATCGGCCCGAGGATCCCGACCACCAGCCCGTGGACATGGAACAGGGGCAGTGCGTGGGTGACGACGTCGCGCTCGGTCCACTGCCATACCTCAGCCAGCGCATCGAGGTTGGAGCTGATCGCCCGGCGGGGCAGCACCGCGCCCTTGGGCCGCCCGGTGGTTCCCGACGTGTAGACGATCAGCGCCGGGGCCTCCCCGGGGAACCGAGTCTCGCCGCCGTTCGCCTCACCCAGCCGGTCGCCCTGGCGCTCGCCCCGAGCTCGGCCCCCGGCCGGCACGCCGTCGAGGTCGACGATGAGCCGGCGCCGGTCGCCGAGCGCCTCCGGGGCCTGCGCGCCGGGCGCGAGCGCCAGGACGGCCGGATCAGCATCGGCGGCCACGTGGGCCAGCTCGCTCGGGCCCGACTTGGGATTGATCGGGATCGCCGCCACGCCGGCCAGCAGCGCGCCGATGACCGCGACACAGGTCTCGATCCGCGGCTCGGCGAGCACCGCCACCCGCCGGCTGCCGGCGAGCTGGCCCGCAACCCCATGGGCGGCGTCGCTCAGCTGCCCGTAGGTCAACCATCGATCTGGGAACGCCAACGCGACCCGATCGGCGGGGACTGAGTACAGGAGGGGGAACAGCACATCCAGAGTGTGCCCGACGGAGCCCGGCGGCGCGGTCGCTATACCTGTACGCACACGGCGACCGCGGGGCCTCACTGTGAGTACGACCGACATCCCATCCTCCGAACCCAATCGCTGGTCGGTCCTGGCGCTGCTCGGCGTCGCGCAGCTGATGGTCGTGCTCGACGCGACGATCGTGAACATCGCGCTGCCCTCGGCGCAGACGGCGCTGCACTTCTCCACCGACAACCGCCAGTGGATCATCACCGCCTACGCGCTGGCGTTCGGCAGCCTGCTGCTGCTCGGTGGCAAGCTCGGCGATCTGTTCGGCCGCAAGTGGACGTTCATCGGCGGCCTGATCGGCTTCTCGCTGGCCTCGGCGATCGGCGGCCTGGCCCAGTCGTTCGGGATGCTCGTGGCCGCCCGCGCGTTGCAGGGCGTGTTCGGCGCGCTGCTGGCGCCGTCGGCGCTGTCGCTGCTCACGGTGACGTTCGCTGACTCGCCGGATCGGGCCAAGGCGTTCGGCATCTTCGGCGCCATCGCCGGCGGCGGCGCCTCGCTCGGGCTGCTGCTCGGCGGGTTGCTCACCCAGGCGCTGTCATGGCGCTGGTGCCTGTACGTGAACCTCGTGATCGCGATCCCCACCGCCACGGTGTCGCTGCGGCTGCTCGTCAACCACGCCAGTCCCCACCGGCCGAAGATCGACTTCCCAGGTGTGGTGACGGCCTTCGCCGGCCTGTTCGGGCTCGTCTACGGCTTCTCCAACGCCGAGACGCACTCGTGGTCGGCGCCGCTGACGATCGTCTCGCTCGCCGCCGCGGTGGTGCTCCTCACCGCGTTCGTGAGGATCGAGCGCCGGTCGTCGCATCCGCTGCTGCCCCTGCACATCGTGATCGATCGCGGGCGCGGTGGGGCCTACGCGACGATCGCCCTGGCCGGCTCGGGCGTGTTCGGCGTCTTCCTGTTCCTCACGTACTACATGCAGCAGCAGCTCGGCTTCTCGCCGCTGACCACCGGTGTCGCGTTCCTCCCCATGACGGCCATGATCGTCGTCACCTCGACGACCGTGCAGACCCGGGTCCTGCCGCGCACCGGCGCCAAGCCGCTGATCGTCGGCGGCATGATCCTCGGGATCGTCGCCATGCTCGAGTTCACCCGGCTGTCGCCCGGCGCCGGGTACGCCGATCACATCCTGCCCGGACTGCTCGTGATCGGCGTCGGGATGGGCGCGATTTTCGCCCCGGCGTTCGGGACGAGCACGCTCGGCGTCGACCGCAGCGAGGCCGGGATCGCGTCGGCGATGGTCAACACCTCCCAGCAGGTCGGCGGGTCGGTCGGGACGGCGCTGCTGAGCACGCTGTTCGCCAGTTCCGCCGCCGCCTACGCGCGGGGCCACATTCACGCGGCGGGCCTCGCGAATGCCGCGCTCATCCACGGCTACACGACGGCGTTCTGGTGGGCGGCGGCCATCTTCGCCGTTGGGCTGCTCGTCGCGCTGCTCGTGCTGCCGTCACCCCGCCGGCCGACGCCGGTCATCGAGCCAGTCATCGAGCCGGTCGTCGTCACCGAGTAACGCGCATCGGCTCCGTCGCGCCGCCCGAGGCACCGGATCCCACGCGCGCGCACAAGGCATCAGAATCACACCCATGACCGCACATTCAGCAACCACCCGGATCGGGGATTCGATCCTGGACACGATCGGCAACACACCGCTGGTCAGGCTGTCCCGCATCGGCGCCGGACTGCGCTCCCAGCTGATCGCCAAGCTCGAGGTGTTCAACCCCGGAGGCTCGATCAAGGATCGCGTGGCGGTGGCGCTGATCGAGGCCGCCGAGCGTGACGGGAAGCTGCGCCCGGGCGGGACGATCGTCGAGCCCACTTCCGGCAACACCGGCACCGGGCTGGCGATCGCCGCTCGCCTCAAGGGCTACCGGGTGATGGCGGTGATGCCGGACAAGATGTCCCGGGAGAAGATCGACCTGCTGCGGGCGTACGGGGCCGAGGTGGTGCTCGCGCCCACCGACGTGCCGCCCGACTCGCCGCGCTCCTACTACCGCGTGGCCGATCGGCTGACCGCGGAGATCCCTGGCGCCTTCCAGCCCAACCAGTACGCCAACGAGGCCAACCCGCGCGCCCACTACGAGAGCACTGGCCCCGAGCTGTGGGCGCAGACCGGTGGCCAGATCACCCACCTGGTGGTCGGCGTCGGCACCGGCGGCACGGTCACCGGGACCGTGCGCTACCTGCGCGAGCACAGCTCGGACCTCGTCGTCGTCGGCGCCGACCCCGAGGGGTCGATCTACTCCGGCGGGGAGGACAACGTCCGCCCGTACCTGGTCGAGGGCGTCGGCGAGGACTTCTGGCCGGCCACGTTCGATCCCTCGACGGTCGATCGGTGGATCACCGTCTCGGATCGCGACGCGTTCCTGACCACGCGGCGGCTGGCCCAGGACGAGGGGATCCTCGCCGGCGGCTCGGGCGGTCTCGCCCTCCACGCCGCGCTGCAGGTTGCCGGTGAGATCGAGGATCCCGCCGCGATGGTGGTGGTGATCCTGCCCGACGGCGGACGGTCCTACCTGTCAAAGGTGTTCTCGGACGCGTGGATGCGTCAGTACGGGTTCCTCGGCCGCGCATCGGACCTCACCGTTGGCGACGTCCTGCGCCGCAAGCGCGATGCCGGCGAGTTCCCGGCGCTGGTGACGGTCCAGCCTCATTTCCGCGTGCGCGAGGCAGTGTCGCTGCTGCACGAACACCGCGTCTCCCAGCTGCCGGTGGTGAGCGCCAGCGATCCCACCACGATCGTCGGCGCCGTCGGCGAGCGCGGGCTGCTGCGCCACGCCGCCCAGGACCCGGGCCTGCTCGACGCCGAGATCAGCGAGGTGATGGAGCCCCCGTTCCCGGCGGTGTCGAGCCTCGATCCGGTGCGGGAAGCGGTGGAGCTACTCGTCGGCGATCAGCAGGCCCTGCTGGTCACTCATGACGGCCACGCCGAGGGCGTCGTCACCCGCACCGACCTGCTCGAGGCGCTGGCGTCGTGAACGGCTCGGAGCCGTCCCCGGACGCATTCGCCACTCGCGCCGTCCACGCCGGGCTGACGCCGGACCCGTCGTTTCGCTCGGTCATCCCGGCGATCCACCAGACCTCCACGTACGCCCAGACCGCGCCGGGGGAGTTCGTCGGCGAATACGACTACTCGCGGTCGGCCAACCCCACTCGCGCCGCGCTGGAGCAGGCCCTGGGCGAGCTCGAGGGCGGGCTGGCGGTGGCCTTCTCCTCCGGCCTGGCCGCCGAGCACGCGCTCATCACCGTCACCTGTGCCGCCGGTGCCCACATGGTGCTGCCCGACGATCTCTACGGCGGCACGTTTCGCCTCGTCGACAAGGTCCTGTCGCGCTGGGGGCTGGCCTATGACCTCGTCGGGCAGACCGACCTGGCGGCGGTCGCGGCCGCGGTCCGCGCCGACACCCGCCTCATCTGGGTCGAGACGCCGACCAACCCGCTGCTGAACATCGTCGACATCGCCGGTGTGGTGGCGCGCCGGCAGGGTGCGCTCGTCGCCGTCGACAACACGTTCGCCACGCCGGCCAACCAGCGGCCGTTGGAGCTGGGGGCCGACTTCGTCGTGCACTCGACCACCAAGTACCTCGGCGGCCACTCCGACGTCGTCGGTGGTGTCGTCGTCACCCGTGACCCCGAGTGGTACGAGCGCCTGCGGTTCGTCCAGAACGCCGTCGGCGCGGTGCCGGGCCCGTTCGATTGCTTCCTCGTCCACCGCGGCCTGCGGACGCTGCACCTGCGGATGCAGGCTCACGCGCGCAGCGCCGCCGCGGTCGTCGAGCTGCTGCGGGCCACGCCCGGGGTCAAGGACGTCCGCTGGCCCGGCTTCAGCGGCATGGTCAGCTTCCGGCATCCCGAGGCAATGGCGATCGCTGCCCGCACCCGCCTGTTCACGCTGGCCGAGTCGCTCGGCGGCGTCGAGTCGCTGATCGAGGTTCCCCAGGCGATGACGCATCAGTCGGTGGAGGGATCGGCCGCCGCGGTCCCGCCCGACCTGGTGCGGCTCAGCTGCGGGATCGAGGCGCCGGAGGACCTCGTCGCCGATCTGTGCGCGGCGCTCGCCGGCTGACTGCGCGCAGCGCCGGTTCAGCTACGCCATACCGACCGGGCCTCGTCCGCGCCGCCCCCGCAGCCCTCAGCCACCCCTCAGCCCTCAGCCGTCAGCAGTTAGCCGTCAGCCGTCAGGCGGCCAGCGCCGCCAGCCGCGTTGACGCTTGCGCGATGACCTCCGACCGCTTGCAGAACGCGAACCGGACGAGGGTCGGCGCCGCCGCCTTGTCGTCGTAGAAGACGCTCGTCGGGATCGCGACCACCCCCGCGCGTTCGGGCAGCTCGCGGCAGAACGCGACGGCATCGGTGCCGACGTCGGCGTTGACGAAGTAGGTTCCCGCGCAGGCGAGCGGGTTGAGTCCCGCCGCCTGCAGCCCGTCGCAGAGCTGGTCGCGCTTGGCCCGCAGGTCATCGCGCAGCGCGTTGACTTCGGCCCGCGGGAGCCGCAGCGCGGCCGCCGCCGCGTGTTGCAGCGGGGTGCCACCGGCAAAGGTGAGGAACTGCTTGACCGTGCGCGTCGCCGCCACCAGGTCCGCCGGCCCCGAGCACCAGCCGATCTTCCAGCCGGTGAACGAGAACGACTTGCCGACGCTCGAGATGGTGAGCGTCCGGTCCGCCATGCCGGGCAGCGTCGCCAGCGGGATGTGCTCGCCGTCGAACACGAGATGCTCGTAGACCTCATCGGTGACGCACAGGAGGTCGTGCTCGACGCAGGCGGCGGCGATCAGCTCGAGCTCCGGCCGAGTGAGCACGCGCCCGGTCGGGTTGTGCGGGCTGTTGATCAGCATCATCCGCGCGCGGCCCGACCCACCCTGGATCGCGGCCGTGAGCGCGTCGGCGTGCAGCGCGAAGTCCGGCGGGCGCAGCGTCACCGGCCGGCGGGTCGCCCCGGCGAAGGCGATGCACGCCGCGTAGGAGTCGTAGTAGGGCTCGAGTACCACCACGTCGTCGCCGGGATCACACAGCCCCAGCAGCGCGGCGGCGATCGCCTCGGTCGCCCCGAACGTGATCAGCACGTCCTCGGGCTCCAGCCCGTAATACGACCGCTGGTGCTCGAGCACCGCCTCGCGCAGCGGGGCCACGCCCGGTAGCGGCGCGTACTGGTTCTCGCCGCCGCGCAGCGCGCTGACGGCCGCCTCGATCGCTGCCGCCGGCCCGTCCGTGTCGGGGAATCCCTGGCCGAGGTTGATCGCTCCGGTGCGCGTCGCGAGCGCGCTCATCTCGGTGAAGATCGTGGTTCCGAACCCGGCGATTCGGGCGGCGCGGCGTGGCATCGCGGCGGGGGCCTGGCCGCGGATCAGCGCGTCGGCGTCGCGGTTCGCACGCGCAGACTGATGTCCGCGCACTCGGCGCAGACGGTCCCGGGCACCAGCCCGATCCGTATCAGCAGCGCGAACGCCTTGCATCCCACGCAGTAGCCGACGATCGACTCCAGGCCGGCGGCGGGGAGGAACAGGACGAGAACGACGTCGGCGGCGGTGTGGTCGCCGGCGACCAGCGCCAGCGCCAGCGCGGCGCTCGACATCACCGCGCCGATGAGCTGGGCGAAGCGCTTGGGCGGCCCGGGGACGGGTCGGGCGGGGCCGAGTCGCGGTGCGATCACGTTCTGCGCGGTCCACCCGAGCGGGCTGAGCGTTGGGCCGGTGAGCACCCGAGCCCAGAACCCGTACGCGAGCGGGGCCAGCAGCCAGTACCAGCCGGTGGCCAGGGTGAGGACGACGGTGACCAGGACGACCCCCGCCACGGTTCGGGCGGCCTTCTCATTGACCGGATTGGGAAAGGCGAAGAGCTTTCGCACGGCGATCGAGTCTACTCAAGCGGACCGGTTGGATTTGCGGTCCGGGAGCGACCGGGCCGGACCCCCGTCACCGCCGCGCCGCCGCGCCGCCCGCACCGCCGCGCCGCCCGCACCGCCGCGCCGCCCGCACCTGACATCGTGTAGCTCATGAGCGGCCAGGTGTTTCACCGGATCGGGCACGGCGGTGCGAGTGCCCTGGCGCCGGCCAACACGCTGGAGTCGTTCGATGCCGCGGTGTCGGTGGGCATCGACATGGTCGAGTTCGACGTCCGCGAGTGCCGCGGCGAGCTCGTCCTCGCCCACACCCTGCTCGATGTGCAGCGCGGCGGCCTCGTGCGCCTCGATGACGCCCTCGCCCATCTGGCCGGCCGCCGCTTCGCTGACGTCGGCCTCAATCTGGACGTCAAGCGCGTCGGCTGCGAGCCCGCGCTGCTCGACGGCCTGCACCGCGTCGGTCTGCTGCACCGCGCGCTGCTCTCCTCGCAGGTGCCGGCGGTGCTTGAGCGGCTGCGCGAGCGGGAGCCACGGGCGCGGATCGGGATCTCGATCGGCGGCCGGCTGGCCCGGCTCAGCCGGCGCTGGGGCGATTGGCGCACGCACGTGCTGGCCGGGCTGGCGGCACGGCGCTGGGACGTGGTGATGGCGCAGCACCGGCTGATCGACGAGCCGCTGCTCGAGTCGGTCATGGCGCGCGGCGGCCTGCTCTACGCCTGGACGGTCAACGAGCGCATCGCGATCGAGTCACTGCGCGGGCTGGGCGTCCACGGGATCGCCACCGCCGACCCGCGCTTATTCGCGCCGCCGAGCGCACCGGGGGGCGACCCGCCGGCCCCGTGCGCCCGCCGGCCGCGAACCGGCTAGCGTTCTGGCGGTCCGCTCACAGGAGGCGCAGATGAGGCTCCAGGGCCTTCACCACATCACCATGATCACCGCCGACGCGCGGCGCAACGTCGAGTTCTATGCCGACGTGCTCGGCCTGCGGCTGGTGAAGAAGACGGTCAACTTCGACCAGCCGGAGGCCTATCACCTGTACTTCGGCGATGAGCATGGCTCGCCCGGTTCGATCCTCACCTGGTTCGAGTTCCCCGGCGCCACCCCCGGTCGGGCCGGCGCCGGCGCGATCCACCGGATCGAGCTGGCGGTCAGCGGCGAGGAGTCGCTCGGGTTCTGGGAGCAGCGGCTCGGCGCGCGCGGCTACGCCGCCTCTCGGGATGGGGCGGCCGTGCGGTTCGCCGACTACGACGGCCTGGACTTCGCGCTCGTCGTCGCCTCCGACGGTAACCCGCCCCTGCGCGCCGTCCATCCGGACATCCCGGCCGAGCACGCGATCATCGGTGTCGCCGGCGCTCGGGCGTTTGCTCCGATCGGCGTCGTCGGCGAGGAGGCAGGGCTGCTGACCGAGACGCTCGGCTTTGCCTCTCTCGGTGATGGCCGCTACCGGCTGGACGGCGAGCGCCGCCGGTTCGACTACGCGTATGACCCGGCGCCGGCGGATCCGGCGGTGCCGGGTGCCGGCAGCATCCATCACATCGCCTGGGCGTCGCTCGACGCGGACCACCTGGGGTGGCAACGCGCGGCCCGCGACGCCGGGCGCCACGTCACCGAGGTGCTTGACCGCGACTATTTCAAGTCCATCTACTTCCGGGAGCCCCGCCACGTGCTGTTCGAGATCGCGACCCTCTCGCCGGGGTTTGCCGTCGACGAGGACGCCGCCCATCTCGGCGAGGCGCTCCGTCTGCCGCCGCAGCACGAGCATCTACGCGCGCACCTCGAGCAGACGTTGCGTCCGGTCCACAACCCGCGCGCCGATGCGCCGGTTCGCCCATGACGCCGTCGCCCCAATTGATCGTCCAGGTGCCTCGCGACGGCGCGGTGGCGCGCCAGCTCGTAGCCGAACCGCCGCCTAGCGTCGCCGTCGGCGACGCCGTCGTCCAGGCCGGGCCGACCGACGCCCAGGGCCGGCTCGAGGCGGCCGGCGCCGGTCAGATCGTGCTGTCGCTGCCTTCCCCGGAGGCATTGGCGCGGGATCCGGAAACCGTGCGCCGAGTAATCGGCCAGGCCGGAACGGGGACCGAACCGCTCGTCGTCGTGATCGAGGCGGCCGACGAGTTGCGCGAGGAGCAGCTGGCGACGATGTTGGACGCCACCGGCCACACCTCCCGCGCGGTCATCCTCCGCGTCATCGCCGACGGCTGATTGCCGCGCTGACCGCCACGGTCTATCCGGCCGCCGCGGGCGGCACCGCCGGCTCCGGGCCGCCGGCCGCATCCTCGGCGGCCTGGGCAGAGGCACGCTCCGTTCGATCCAGGATGAGCGCGAGCGCCTCACCCAGCGCCGCCTGCGGATCGGTGACCATCCGCCCGGCCCGCCAGGCGACGTGCGCGTCGGGCCGGACGAGCACGCACCCGTTCTCGGAGACCTCGCGCAGGCGGGACCAGTCGTCGTAGAGGTCGGTGTACTCGCGGCCCGGACCGATCACGAACGCGGCGATCTCGATCCCGAGTGCAGCGGCGACGCGCTGCGCAGCGGCTTCCCATCCCTGTCCGGAAATCCCCGTGAGCAGCGCGAAGCGGCCCTTGCCGGCGAGATCGTGGGTGCTCACCTTGTGCCCGCCCGAGCCCAGCCAGCAGTGGGGCAGCCGGGCGCCCGGCCAGGTCGTCGGGTGGTAGTAGAGCTCGGCGTCGCGGGTGTACTCCGGTTCGCCCGTCCCGTCGGGCACGACGGCGCGCGACCGGTAGCGCTGCCCGAGCTCGACGCCGTGGGCGTTGAACTCGTAGTCCTTGAGCTCGAGTGCCGCACGTAGCTGGAGGCGCTGGTCCGCGGCCACGGGGGTGTCGTCAGCGCGGGCCCGCATCCGCTCGTTCATGACGTCCGGGTCGTTCGTGTCGGTGAACCCGAGCGCCGCGAAGATCGGCCCGAACTCCTCGATCGACTTGTTCGCGCGCAGCACGATCTGCCGGCCGATCGGCGACCGCTCCGCGTCGTAGGTGTCGAGCAGACCCGGGCCGGCGTCACCGCGCAGCACGAACGCCAGCTTCCAGGCGAGGTTGTACGCGTCCTGGACCGAGGTGTTCGAGCCCAGACCATTCGACGGGGGATGGCGGTGGACCGCGTCGCCCATGCAGAACACCCGCCCCTCCCGGTAGCGGGTCGCGTACATCTTGTTGTTGCCCCACAGCGACGTTGAGCGGATCGTCACCGGCACGGTGTCGTCACCGATCAGGTTGTGCACGATGCGGATGGCGGCGGCGTCGTCGAGCTCGGGCGGCGGCTCGTCGATGTCATATCCCCAGACGATCAGCCACTCGTCCCACGGGTGGACCATCCGCACCAGCCCCATCCCGATGCCGCCGATGTCCGAGCCCGGCTGCAACACCCAGTACAGGACGCTCGGGCGGTGGGCCACCTTGGCGCTCAGGTCGGCGTGGAACACGATGTTCATCGATCCGGCGACGTCCATCCGCCCCTCGAACGGCAGGCCGAGGTCGCCGGCCACCTGGCTGCGCCCGCCGTCGGCGCCGATCACGTAGCTCGCCTCGACCACGTACTCGTGCCCTCCGATGCGATCGCGGACTCGGACCGTGACTCCGTGCTCGTGCTGGGTGAGGCCGAGGTACTCGGTGTCGAACCGGATTCGCGAGCCGCGGGAGGCCGCGTGCCCGATGAGCATCGGCTCGAGCAACGTCTGCGGCAGGTCGCACGGCTCCGATGGGCTGGCCAGCGTGTAGTCGGCCTGGCGCGCCGGATGCGTCCCCCAGGTGCGGACCCGGCCGATCTCATCCCCGGACAGACTCGTGCAGAACACCGTGTCGCCCATCAGCCGCTGCGGCGTGCCGCGGGACTTGACGTCCTCCTCGATCCCGAGATCGCGCAGGATCTCCACCGTGCGCTGATTGGTGATGTGCGCCCGCGGCGTGTTCGCGGTCCACGAGTACTTCGTGATCACGACGTGCCGCACCCCGAGGGTCGCCAGCGTGAGCGCGGCGGTGGCCCCGGCCGGACCACTTCCGATCACCAGCACATCGGTCCGCAACGTCTCAGTCACGTCGTCCTCTCCTCGATCCCCGACGTGGGCGAGGAGCGACCAGACAGAATACGGAATGGTCTCCGAGGCGTTGATCGGGCTGCCGGGTGGCTGCTAGCGTTCCGCGACGATGGCGAGCAAGCCGACGCTCATCTGTTATGACGGCTCTGACGACTCACGTCACGCGCTGGCTGCGGTTGCCGATCTGCTCGCCTCCAACGACGCGGTGGTGCTCACCGTGTGGCAGCCGTTGACCGCGATCCTCGCCGAGGCGGGCGGGTTCGGGATGTTCGCGCTCGACGACGAGGACAAGGTCGACTCCGAGGAGGAGGCGGCCGCGCGGGCCGCGGCGCAGGACGGCGCCGAGCGGGCCATGGCGCGCGGGTTCAACGCGACGGCGCGGGTGCAGGAGGCCGGCGAGGGCGTGTGGCGAACGATCGTCGATATCGCCGATGAGATCGATGCCGGGCTGATCGTCTGCGGGACCCGCGGGCGGGGCGGCGTCAGGAGCCTGCTGCTCGGCAGCGTGTCGCACGCGGTGCTCCAGCAGTCGCACCGGCCGGTGCTGATCGCACCGACGCCGGCTGACCCGGCCCAATAGCTGACCGGCCTGCGCCGTGTCCGCCGACGAGGTCGACGAGTACCTGCGCGGTGTCGAGGAGCCGAGGCGCAACGTGCTCGAGACACTGCGCCGCACGATTCTCGCGGTCGTCCCGGAGGCGGAACAGGTGATCTCCTACGGCGTTCCCGCATTCCGCGTGCGCGGGCAGACCGTCGCCGGCTTTGCCGCGTTTCGGACTCACCTGAGCTACCTGCCGTTCAGCGGCTCGGTCCTCGGGCAGCTTGCCGATGAGCTCGACGGCTACACGATGACCAAGGGCGCCCTGCACTTCGACGTCGACCGTCCGCTGCCCACGACGCTGGTGCACAAACTCATCGCGACGCGTCTGCTCCAGGGATCGGAAGGTCGCCGGTGAGACTCTCACCGCGCTGAGAGCCGGCCGGTCACCCGATCTACCGGGAACCGCCCGGATGATCGACGCCGCTCGGCTCGAGGCGCGGGCGGCGATCGGCCACATCCGCACCTGCCGGTCAGCAGCGCAGCGCAGCGGCGATGTCGGTCGCAGACGTCATCACGGCGGCCCCGGCCGCCTCGGGATCGATACCGGTGATCCACACTACGCTGATCGCGGCCTCTGACCGCCCGCCCGGGGCGGCGATCGCTGCCGCCACGCCGGTCGCGCCGGGTAGCAGCTCGCCGGCGGTCAGGGCATAACCCCGCGCGCGAGTCGCGGCCACGTCCGCGGGCTCGCCGGCGCGCGCGGGGGCCGCGGCGAGCAGGGCGTGGCCGGGTGCGCCCTGCGTGAGCAGGTGGCGCATGCCCGTCCGGTAGGTGAGATGCATGCGGGCATCACGGGGAGCGACGACCAACGACACCACGGCACCGTCGCCGTCGCGAACCGTCAGGGCGGTGGTGGCGCCGAAGCGATCAGCCAGCGTTCGCAGGACCGGCTCGGCGACGTCATGCAGTCGCGGTTGCACGGCCGCGGCGAGCTCGATGAGTCCGGGCGCCAAGGTGAAGCGGCCGTCCCCGTCGCGACGGACGAGATGATGGTCCCCCAGCGGTCCGAGCAGGCGGTACACCGCGGCGCGGTGGGTGTCCAGCGCGGCGGCGAGCTCGGAGATGGACAGGCCGGCGCGATTGGCGGCCAGCACCTCGAGCGCCCGCAGCCCGCGGTCGAGCGTGAGCGAGTGGGTGGCCGCTGTCCGGGCTCCAGGTTCGTCGGGGGGCAAGCGGTCTCTCGATCTTTCCGAACAAATGTGATGCGCAGCGTACAAATATTATTTGTACGCTGACACACTGTCGGCAGCGCACCGTGACGAGAGAGGTTGGGCAATGGGAGCACGTACCGGCCAGCAGTACATCGATCGCCTCGAGCAGGCCCGCCCGACGGTGGAGATCAATGGGGAGCGGCTCGATGGAGCGGTGACCGGCAGCCCGGCCCTGGCGGGCGTCATCACGTCGTACGCCGGCCTGTTCGACATGCAGCACGATCCGGCGCTCAGCGAGGTGCTCACCTACACCTCGCCGTCGAGCGGGGAGCGGGTTGGGACATCGTTCCTGGTGCCCGAGACCGTCGCCGACCTCGCCCGGCGCCGAGCCGGGTTCAAGGTCTGGGCTGACCACAGCCTCGGCGCGCTCGGACGCACCGGTGACTATCTCAACTCGTCGCTGATGGCGCTCAGCCAGGCGACCGAGTGGTTCGCCCAGGCCGATCCGCAGTTCGGGGCGAACATACGCGCCTACTACGAGAAGGTCCGCGAGGAGGACCTGCTCACCACCCACACGCTGATCCCGCCACAGGCCAACCGCGCCGTCGGCGCCGGCCAGCAGATCGACGGCCGGGCGCTCGGCGCCCATGTGGTCTCCCAGGATGACAACGGGATCGTCGTCCGCGGCGCGCGCATGTTGGCGACGATCGGGCCGATCGCCGACGAGCTGCTGGTGTTTCCCTCCACGGTGCTGAGGGGGACGCCGGAGGACGAGCCGTACTCGTTTGCGTTCGCGATCAATTGCGATGCGCCGGGCCTGCGGTTCATCTGCCGCGAGAACCTCGACTACGGCCGTCAGCACCCGCTCGGGAGTCGGTTCGATGAGATCGACTCGGTCGTGATCTTCGATGACGTCCATGTTCCGTGGGAGCGCGTGTTCATGCTCGGCAAACCCGAGCTGTGCAACGGCTTCTACACCGACACCTCCGCCGTGGTCCACATGACCCATCAGGTGATCGCGCGGACCACGGCCAAGGCCGAGGCGTTCCTGGGGCTCGTCTCGTTGATGACCGACGCGATCGGCATCGAGCAGTTCAGCCACATCCAGGTGGACATCGCTGAGATCGTGACGATGGTGGGCACGCTCCACGGGCTGGTCCGCGCGGCCGAAGCTGATGCCGCGATGAATCCGTACGGTGTGATGACGCCGGCGTGGGAGCCGCTCAACACCGCGCGCAACTGGTTCCCACAGGCGTCTCAGCGCCTGCCCGAGATCGTGCGGAAGTTCGGGGCGAGCGGCCTCATGGCCGTTCCCACCGAGCAGGACATCGCCGGCGCCGCCGCCGGCGACATCGAACGGTATCTGCAGTCGGCCACGCTGTCGGGCCCCGATCGCGTCCGGCTCTTTCGGCTGGCGTGGGACATGTCGGCCTCGGGCTTCGCCGGGCGTCAGAACCTCTACGAGTACTACTTCTTCGGGGACCCGGTCCGGATGGCCGGGGCACTGCTGAAGGCGACCGACCGGACTCCCTACACGGCTCGCGTCAGCGCGTTCCTGGAGCGGGTGACCGAGGAGGACCATGCCGTGGGGGCGCCGGCACCGGCGAGCTGACCGCCAATTCCGACCGGCGCGGGGCGACCCTCACCCTCGCGCCCTGAGCGGGGGTTCAGTGCTCGTGGGCGGATGCGGTCTCCGCGTGCGGGTGGGGATGGGAGTGGACAAAGTCTCCATGACTGTGAGCGTGCTCGCGGGTGCGTCCGTCACCGGTCGGCCCCGCGGTGCCTGTCGCCGACGCGCATAGCTCGCACAGTCCGACGATTGCGAAGTGCGTGAAACGCGTCTGGTATCCGAACTCCTGCTTGATCTGTTCGCGGACACCATCGAGTCGTTCCGGCGCGACGGTCACCACTTTGGCGCACCGCTGGCAGTAGAGGTACTCGACCTCGTCGTGCCCGAGCAGGACGTACAGGCCGGGTCCGTGGCCGAGATGGACGTGCCGGACCACCCCGTTGGCTTCGAGCACCTCGAGGTTGCGATAGACCGATGATTCCTCGATCTTGAGGGCGCGGGTGAGATGGACCGCAGACACGGGGCCCTCGGCCGCAAACAGCGCCTCGAGCACCAGACGTCGAGCGGTGGACAGTCGCAGGCCGCGTTCACGCAGTGCGTCGACGGCTTGCGCGAGAGTGTCGAATCTCAGCCGTGGAGCGTCGGGAGCGACGGTCATGAGGATTGGATTGTGGCGCAGATGCGACCGGCGGCGGGCGCCGTCCCGCCGGCGCGGCGCCGCGGCGCGGCCCCCGCCGCTCTATCCAGCGATCTCGCCTTCGCCGAGGTGCGCGCTCCAGCGCTCCTCGATGTGCCCGAACTTCCAGACCGACAGCGCCACCACCCAGGTCGCGACGAACATGCCGACGATCACGAATCCGAGGAAGTTGATGTCGATGTTTTCAAACCAGTTCCAGAACGATCCCGACAGGTTGAGATGCTGGGCAATCAGGCCGCCGAGCTCGATCGTCCCGATCACCAGCGCGACCGCGACCGACAGGCCCGTGATGGTGATGTTGTAGAAGACCTTGCGCACCGGCTTGGAGAACGCCCAGCCGTAGGCGAAGTTCATGAACGAGCCGTCGATTGAATCGAGCAGCGACATCCCGGCGGCGAACAGGATCGGCAGGCAGAGGATCGCGTACCAGGGAAGGCCGGCGGCGCCGGCGCTGCCGGCGATGACCAGCAGGGCGACCTCGGTCGCGGTGTCGAATCCGAGGCCGAACAGGACGCCGATCGGGTACATCTGCTGCGGCTTGGTGACGGTCCTGGTCAGTCGTCCGAAGAAGCGGTTCATGAACCCGCGGCTGTTGAGCTGGGCCTCCAGCGCGGCCTCGTCGTACCGTCCCGTTTTCATCTCGCGAAACACCTTGAGGATGCCGAACAGGATCACCACGTTGAGCGCCGCGATGATGTACAGGAAGATGCCGGAGACGCCGGTGCCGATCCACCCGGTGACCTGGTGAAGGTTCGAGTTGTGGTTCTTGACCGGCCCGTCGAGCGACCGCACGCCGACCGAGATCAGGAACGCCAGCGCGAACACGATCGTCGAGTGCCCCAGCGAGAACCAGAACCCGACACTCAATGGGCGCTTGCCCTCGCTCATCAGCTT
>DATCFW010000035.1:0-10827 GCA_036509295.1 Solirubrobacteraceae bacterium
GGCGGTCGCGCGGCCGCGCAGGCCGAGCTCCTCGTGCAGCTCACGCTCGGCCGCGTGCATCGGGTGCTCGTCGGCCTCGCAGAAGCCGCCCGGGATGTCCCAGGCCCCGAGATCTGGCTCCATCGCGCGGCGCAGCAGCAGCACGCGATCGCCACGGAGCACCACCGCCTCCCCGCAGGGGCGTGGGTTCAGATAGTGCGGCTGGCCACAGGCGCCGCACGTGGTCGGCGGCCCCTCATCCAGCGGCGCCGCGCAGCGTCAGCAGAACCGCACCCTGAGGGCGTCAGTAGCGATGGGCGCGCTCGGCCGCGTGGCGCGCCAGCGCGAGCGCCACGAGCCGGTCCAGGAGCTCCGGGTAGGCGATGCCACTCGCGGCGAACAGCGATCCGAACACACTCGTCTCGGTGAACCCCGGCATCGTGTTGAGCTCGTTGACGAGCACCGCGCCGTCGCTGAGTACGAAGAAGTCGACCCGGGCCAGCCCCGAGCAGCCCGACGCGGCGAACGACCGCACCGCCAGCTCGCGGACGCGCTCGGCGACGGCCGGGTCGATCCGGGCGGGCACGACGAGCCGCATTCCGCCCGGGCTGTACTTGGCCGCGTAGTCATACCAGCCGCTCTCGCCGGCACCGAGCATGATCTCGCCCGGCTGCGAGGCGATCGGATCTTCGTTGCCGATCACCGAGCACTCGATCTCACGCCCGTCCGCGAAGGCCTCGGCTATCGCCAGCGAGTCGTGGGTGAACGCCGTCTCCAGCGCCGGCTCGAGCTCATCGGCCCTCGCCACCCGGGCGATGCCCACCGAGGAGCCGAGCCGCGCCGGCTTGACGAACACCGGGAAGTCGAGCTCGGCCACCGCGCGCGCCACGGCGGCCGGATCGGTCCGGAAGGCGAGCTCGTCGATCGCCCGGTAGCGGACCTGGGGTATCCCCACCTCGGCCATCAGCTGCTTGAACACGACCTTGTTCATGCACAGCGCCGACGCGAGCACGCCGGCGCCGACGTAGGGCATGTCGAGGCATTCCAGTAGACCCTGGACGGTGCCGTCCTCGCCGAACGGGCCGTGGAGCACCGGGAACACGACGTCGGTCCCCGGCAGGCCGGCGCCGAGCGTGACCGACAACGGCTCCCCGTCCCGACGCCACACCCCGTCGCGCCCGATGGCGATCGTCGTCACGGCGTGCCCGGCTGCGCGCAGGCCGGCGGCGACCGAGGCCCCCGAGGCCAGGGACACCTCGTGCTCGGAGGAGCGCCCCCCGGCCAGCACCGCGACGCGGCGGGCGGTCATGGGGCGGGACTCGTCGTCGTGGAGGTCGACGTCGTCGGGGTCGTCGGCGTGGAGCTGCTCGAGGTCGTCGTGGTCGAGCTGGAGCTGCTCGAGCTCGAGGTGGTCGGCGTGTACTGCCCGACGGTGATCATCACCGTGGCGCCCTTCTTGGCGGTCGCGTTGCCCCGGGGGGATTGATGGATGACGACGCCGTTGCGATCGGGGTTGGTGACCGCCCGGGGGGTCTGCACGACGCTGAAGCCGGCGCTCCTGAGCGCGCTCTGGGCACCGGCCGCCGGGTCGCCGGTGACCGCGGGCACGGTGGCGGTGGTCGGCGCCGTGGCGACCGTGATGGTGACGGTCGAGCCCTTGGCGGCGCTGCCGCCGCCGGCCGGCGACTGGCTGATCACGTTCCCGACGGCAACCGTCGACGACGGCTGGCTCTTCTGATTGAAGTTGAAGCCGGCCTTGGTCAGGGCGGCGATGGCCGCCGTCTGGCTGTCTCCGCTCACGTTCGGGACCGAGACCGACCGGGGCCCGGAGGAGACGAACAGCGTCACCCCGGTCCCCCGGGCCACCGAACGAGCGGTGGCGGGGTTGGTGGCCGTCACCTGGCCGGACGGGAACTGCGAGGACGCGCGGGGCGCGACGTTGGTGACCGTGAGGTGTTCGCGCTTGAGGTGCGCAGTGGCCTGCGCCACGGTCAGGCCCTGGACCGACGGCACCGACACGTTACCCGCCGCGCCCGCTCCGCTCGACACCTCGAGCGTCACCGTCGAGCCCTTGGTGGCTGTCGTGCCGCCGGCCGGCTGCTCGCCGATCACCACCCCCTTCGGCTTCCGGCTGGACTGATAGAC
The DNA here is from genome assembly GCA_036509295.1 of Solirubrobacteraceae bacterium. Taxonomy (GTDB): domain Bacteria; phylum Actinomycetota; class Thermoleophilia; order Solirubrobacterales; family Solirubrobacteraceae; genus Palsa-465. The sequence continues at coordinate 2,125 of DATCFW010000035.1, forward strand.
GGGATCGACCTGGAAGTGGGCCGCGATGAGCACGCTGCGGGCCTCCGCGTACTGATCGCCGATCACCTTGGGCACCGCGTACTCCTTGGGCCGCGTGAGCAGGTACGCCGCCGCCGCCGCGCCGACGACGAGCAGCAGCACGAGCGCGGCCCATGCCCACGGCACCCACCCGCGGCCACGCGGCTCCTCCGGCGGCGGGACCGCCACCATCCGGCCCGATCCGTTGGTGACGGGGTCGGCGTGCGGATAGCCGCCGGCGATCGCCGCCCCGGCGCCCGCCGCCGCACCCGCCGCGGCCACCGCCGCCATGCTGGCCGTGTGCTGCCCGGCGCCGGCGGAGGTGATCGCCTCGCGACAGTGCTCGAGCACGGTGATGAGCTGATCGGCGTCGGCGGGGCGATCTGACGCGTTCTTGTTGAGGACCCACAGGACGGTCTGCTCGAGCTCGGGCGGGATCTCGGGGTTGATCCCCCGCGGCGGGATCGGCGCCTCGGAGACGTGCTTGAGCGCGATCGACACCGCCGACTCGGCGTCGAACGGGACCCGGCCGGTGAGCATCTCGTACAGGACCACCCCCACCGAGTACAGGTCTGACCCGGCGTTGACCGCGTGCCCCTGGGCCTGCTCGGGGGACAGGTACTGCGCCGTCCCCATGATCGAGCCCGTCTCGGTCATGTCCGAGGCGCCGGCGCGGGCGATCCCGAAGTCCGTGACCTTGGCGTGGCCCGCGTCGTCGACGATCACGTTGTGGGGCTTGAGATCGCGGTGGATGACGCCGCGGGCGTGGGCGAACCGCGCCGCCTTGAGGATCTGAATGGCGATGTCGATCGCGCGCAGCGGATCGAGCGGCGCCTCCTGGCGGATCAGCTGCTTGAGCGACCGCCCGGGTAGGTACTCCATCGCGATGTAGTACGTGTCGTCGAACGACCCCCGGTCATAGACGCTGACGACGTTGGGGTGCTGGAGGCCGGCGGCGGCCTGGGCCTCGCGGCGGAAGCGCTCGACAAAGTCGGGGTCCTCGGCGAACCGGCGGTGCAGGAGCTTGAGCGCGACCTTGCGGCCGAGCTGCTGATCCTCGGCCAGGAACACGTCCGCCATGCCCCCGGCGCCGAGCCGGGACATCACCCGGTACCGGCCGTCGACGATCGTGTTGGGGACGGGCTCGGCCACGCCCCTACTTCCCCTCCGACAGCAGTGTCTGCACGACCTGCTTGGCGATCGGAGCGGCCACCTGGCCGCCGAAGCCGCCGATCGTCTTCTCGATCGTCACCGCGATCGCCACCTGGGGAGCCCCGGCGGGGGCGAAGCCGATGAACCACGGCTGGGTCTCGTTGGCGCCGGTGGGCCCGATCGAGGCGGTGCCGGTCTTGCCGGCGAACGAGATGCCCGAGCCGAGCTGGGCCGGGGTGCCGGTGCCCTCGTCGACGACGGTCTTCATCATCTGCGTGATCTCCGCGGCCGACGTCGCCTTCATCACCTGGCTGTAGACGCTCGGGCTGACGGTCTCCACCGTCTTACCCGTCTGGTCGACGACCTTGTCGGTGAGCCGCGGCGTCATCAGCGTGCCGTGATTGGCGACCGCCGCGGCCACCATTGCCATCTGCAGCGGGGTGACCTCGAGCCCGCCCTGGCCGATGGCGATCCGGCCGATGTCCTCGTCGGGGCTGCCCGGCGGATAGGCGTGACCCTTGAAGTCGTAGGGGCGGCTCGTGTTGACCTCACCCGGAGGGAGGTCAATCGGCGGCTGGGCGTAGAAGCCGAACCGCTTCATGTAGTCGGTCATCGTCGGGCGGCCGACGGACTCGCCCACCTGCGCCCACACGGTGTTGACCGACTGGGTGAGCGCGTAGGTGAGGGTGATCGGTCCGAAGCTCTGGTTGTTGTCGTTCTGGAGCGGCACGCCGGAGATGGTCTTGGGCGAGTTGCCGTTGACCATCGAGCTGGGGGTGTACTTGCCGCTGTCGATGGCGGCGGTGGCGGTGACGATCTTGAACGTGGAGCCGGGGGGATACTGGCCCCGGGTGGCGCGGTTGAACTGGCAGGCGTTGCTGCAGGGGGCGTTGGGATGACTGGGGTCATACGACGGACTGGAGTACATCGCCAGCACCGCGCCGGTCCGCGGATCGAGCGCCACCACCGATCCGGCCCGGCCGGCGAGCGCCGTGCGGGCGACCTGCTGCGCCTTGGGGTCTAGCGTCGTGTACACATCGTCGCCCACCTGCGGTCCGGTGCTCAGCGGCCCGAAGATCGAGCTCAGCTGGCTGTGGAGCCCCTCCAGCGCCTTGGTGCGGGTGCGCTCGAGCCCGGCATCGTTGCCGGCCTGGCCGGTCCAATAGCCGACCGGCTGGGAGAACAGCGAGCCCTGCGGATAGAGGCGTCTCCAGCCCCCTCCGGCCTTGCGCACCGACCGGGCGAGCGGCGCGCCGTTGGCGGCCAGGATCCGCCCGCGCTGGATCTTCAGCTCGATGTCGATCGTCCGGTGGTTGAGCTTGTTGTTGTTCAGCGCCGTGGCGTCGATCACCGTCCAGCGGGTGGTGAACACGATCAGCAGCGCGAACAGGACCACGAAGAACCCGAACAGCTTCACGATCTGGGCGTTCATCGCGCCGTCGGCCTTCGCGCGCGGTCAGACACGAGCAGCAGCAGCGCCAGCAGGACGAAGTTGGCCACGATCGAGGCGCCGCCGTAGGAGATGAACGGGAGCGTGACCCCGGTGAGCGGGATCACCCGCGTCACCCCGCCGACGATCACGAACACCTGGAGCGCGAACACCGCCGAGAGCCCGGCGGCCAGGAGCGTCGAGAACGAGTCCCGGGACAGCGTCGCCGCCTTGAAGCCGCGGTAGATGAACAGCAGGTAGGCGAGCAGCACCGCGGTCGCGCCGAACAGGCCGAGCTCGTTGGTGATCACGGCGTAGATCATGTCCGTCTGCGGGAACGGGATCAGGGGCAGAATCGCCTGGCCCCAGCCCTGTCCGAACAGGCCGCCGGCGGCCATCGCGAAGTTGCCGTTGGCGACCTGGAAGCTGCCCCCCTGGGCGCCGTACAGGCGCGGATCGAACGGGTGCTGCCAGTCCTCGAAGCGGGCGTGGACGTGCGGGATGTGGGTGCCCAGGAACCACGCGCCAAGGGCGAACGCCAGCAGTCCGATGACCACGAAGGACAGCCGCCCGGTGGCCACGTACAGCATCGACAGCAGCGCGCCGTAGAACATCAGCGACGAGCCGATGTCGCTCAGCAGGACCAGGGTGACCATCGCCACACCCCAGATCACCAGCACCGGCCCGAAATGCTTGAGCGGTGGCAGCGTCACGCCGAGCACGCGGCGGGCGCCCATCACCATCACCTGCCGGGTGTCGCGCAGATAGCTGGCCAGGAATATGACGAGGCCGACCTTGGAGAACTCGGTGGGCTGGAACGTGAGACCCCCAGGGAGCTTGATCTCCAGGTACGCGCCGTTGACCTGATCGCCGATCCCCGGCACCCGCGGCAGCAGCAGCAGCCCCAGTGAGACCAGGACGATCAGGTACCGGTACTGCTCGAGCTTGCGGTAATCGCGAAACGCGATGATCGTGACCGCGAACAGGATCAACCCGAGGACGAACCACTGCGCCTGCTGGCGGGCGTCGGTCGAGCTGATCCGGTAGACCATGACGATCCCGAAGCTGGCCAGCAGGGCGACGAGCGGGAACATGTACGGGTCGGCGTAGGGCAGCGTGAGGCGGATGAAGATGTGCGCCGCCAGGCACAGCCCGAGGAAGATCGCTCCGTAGGTCAGGGACACGTTGGAGAGGACGTTCTGACGCTGGATGAACACGCCGGCGAAGCCGGCGGTCACCAGCAGCGCGGCCGGGATGAGACCGAACAGCTCACGGTTGCGCGCGCTCATTTGCTGAGCTGGCCCAGCTCGGCGGCATGCACGAGGCTGATCGCTGAGCCCTGAGAGCGCAGCTGGTGATTGAGCAGTTGCGTGCGCCGGTCGGCCGGCACCGCCGCCACCGGCACCCCGGAGACGTAGAACTGCTCGTACATATGGATCCCCACCGGCAGGTTGTACGGGAACCCGCGGAAGATCGTGACGATCCCGTCGGAGTTGGTACCGATGAAGAAGTACTCCCGGCTGGCGAGATAGGCACCTCCGCCGACGAGGAACAGCACGATGGCGACCGCGATCAGCGCCGACGCCGTCTTGATGAACCGCTCCGAACGGCGACGACGACGACGTGGCGGCGCGGAATCGGGGCGGCCTTGGGTCCGGGCCAGCCTGGGGCTGGCGCTGCGCCGGCCCAGCGCCGGCGGCGCTGCGGTGAGGATCGCCCCCGTGTCGCGGGCCGAGCCCGCGGGCGGGGCGAGCGAGGCGGGATCGTCACCGGATTCGGACCCCTCGCCGGCGTCGCCCGGCGGCTCCAGCCCGATCACCGTTGGCTCGTCCGCGACGTCCGAGCCGTCGCCGACCTCCTCCAATCGGAACAGAACGACGGTGATGTTGTCGCGGCCGCCGGCGTCGTTGGCGGCGGCGATGAGACGGTCACCCGCCCGATCGAGGTTGGCTTCGGCGGCGAGGATGCCGGCGATCTGCTCCTCGCTGATCATCGATGTCAGGCCGTCTGAACAGAGCAGGACGACGTCGCCGGCGCGCATCGGATAGCTGCGGGTGTCGACCTCCACATCGCCCTCGATCCCCAGCGCGCGGGTGATGATCGATCGCTGTGGGTGCTCCGCCGCCTGGGCCTCGGTCAGCTTGCCCTGACGCACCAGCTCCTCCACCAGGGAGTGATCCTGGGTCAGCCGGGTCAGCGCGCCGTCGCGGAAGGTGTAGGCCCGGCTGTCGCCCACGTGGGCCACGGCGAGATCGTCGGCGGCGAGGTAGACCGCCGTGAGCGTGGTCCCCATGCCGGCGTGCTCGTCCTCGGTGCGCGACAGCTCGTAGATCCGCCGGTTGGCCGACCGGATCCGGGTGGTGAGACGCTCCTCGGCGCTGCCCTCGTCGGGCAGATCCTGATGGAACGCCTGCACCGCGATCGCCGAGGCGACCTCGCCGGCCTGAGCCCCGCCCATGCCGTCGGCGACGACGAACAGCGGGGCGCGCACGAAGGCGTTGTCCTCGTTGTCGCGGCGCTGGCGGCCGGTGTCGGTCTTCCAGATCGTGTCGGCTGCGCGGAGCATGCTCGAAGGGTTCTAGCTCAGAGCGGGTGGCTATTGCAGGTAGGAGAACTCGCTGTCGCCGATCCGGATGCGATCGCCGTCGTACAGGGGCTGCGGCCCGGACAGGGGCTCCTCGTTGAGATAGGTCCCGTTGGTGGACCCTAGGTCCTCAATCACCAACACGTGGCCCTCGCGCGCGATGCGCGCGTGCCGAGAGGACGCGAACGGGTCCTCCAAGCGGATCTCGACGTCGCCGCGGCCGAGGGTCGCGCCCTCCATCAGATCGTAGGCGACGCCGCTCTCGTGCCCAGCGGCGCGCTCGACGAGCAGGCGCGGCTCGAAGCCGTTGGAATCGCCGTCGGCCACGCCGGCCTGGTACATGCCCGTCTCATCCCCGGTCCGAGCCTGGTCGGGCACCGTCCGCCCTTCCCGGCCCCGCCGCAGATCCCGGACAGCGCTCCACGCGACCCACATGAGGAAGAGATACAGGATGGCCAGGAAACCGAACTTCAGGCCGACTGAGACGGGCTGCAGCACCGTTGCCGACTTATTCGGACTCGAACGTCAGCACGGTGGTCCCCAGCTCGATCTGATCGCCGGGCTTGAGCACCTCGGACCCCTCGATGCGGCGGCCGTTGAGCCGCGAGCCGTTCGTCGAGCCCAGGTCGCTCAGCACCCACGAGCCGCCGCGCGGGCGGACCTCGGCATGGGCGCGGGACACGTTGGGATCATCGACCATCACGTCGCACTCGCGGCTGCGACCCATCGTCGCTCCCGCGGGCCCCACCACCAACCGCTTGCCGCCCATCAGCAGCAGCGCCGTCTCGTGGCGCTGGCGCGCGCGCTCCTCCAGCGGCTCGGCGACGCGTCCCGCGGTGCTGTAGACCATCGTTCGCCCCGAGGATTCCTGGGCCGCGGGCTCATCCTCGAGGTCAGGCTCGGGGTTGACAACACGGGCCTGGATCCCGAACTCCCCGAGGCCGAGCCGCTCATCGGTCTCGAACTCCACCACCGGACGGGACATGAGCACGAGCCGCTCGCGGCGGGCGTGCTCGAGCAGATAGCCGGTCAGCTCGCTGACCAGCGCGTCCTCGAACTCGATGAAGCGGTCGCGGTCGCGGGGGGACAGGAACACTCGGTATTCGTTGGGAACATAGGTGCGCGAGAGCGACAGGGTCTTGTGCTCCTCCATCTCCCGGGCCAGCTTGCGCGCGATCTCGACCGGACGCACCTCGGATCGGAAGGCACGACTGAACGTGCCTTCGACGAGGCCGGCGATCTTGCTCTCAAGGCTCTTCAGCACGCTCATTCAGACGCCCCTCCGGGCGGGTCCATGCTACGGAACTCTCGCCGGAGAATCACGAAGGACGCGTCAGGAGCGCCCGACGCCACACCGTCACCCCGACGGGCATCAGGGCGACCGCCGCCGCCAGCACGGCACCGATCGCGGCGCCGGGCGCCGACCCGGCGGAATTGGACCCGTGAGCAGCGGTGATCGCCACTCCCGTCCCGGACGCGAGCATCGCCGCCCAGACGACGACCCGGATCAGGTCGAGCGCCGGCGAACGGCCGGACACCAGCCACGGCAGCACGACGGCGGCCGCGGCCCAGACGAGCGCCGGGGCCAGCACACCCGTGGTCACCAGCGGGATGAGGACGTGATGGGCGGTCTGGCTCAGCGATGCCGTCCACGCTTCCGGCGAGGCGCGGGGCGAAGACCCGATCATGGGCAGATACAGCCCGCGGCCGACGATCGGAGCGCAGAGCAGCAGCCACAGCCAGCCGACGGCGCCGAGCACCGCCCGGCGCCAGCTCGTCGCCGCGCGGGCGGCCACCGCCGGCCACGCCCCGGCGAGGCCGATCAATCCGAGCGCCGGCGCCCCGGCGGCCAGCGGCCAGCTCGGCGCGTGCGCCGGGAGCAGCAACAGGGGCACCAGGAAGGCGATGGCCAGGACGAGCGCGAGGCCCGGGTGGTGCTGGGACGCCGCCACGACGCACAGCGCCGCGCCGACCGCGCCCCAGCCCAACCGGGGCAACAGCAGCGTCGCGACGCCGGCGAGCAGGCCGGCCGCCGCGGGCGAGACCGGGCTCGCTGAGACCGAACCGGCCCACCCCGAGAACGCCGTGGCCATCAGCCAGACGGTCAGGGCGGCGGTGGCGATCGCGCCCAGGGCCCGTGGTGGCCACGGATAGGGGTCCCCTCCGCCGGCCAGGCCGCGGGCGGCCGGGTCGTGAGCGGCCGGGTCGCCGGCGGTGGCGGAGGCGGGAGGGGCGGCCATCCGGTCGCCGTCGGCGTCGCGGTCGCGGTCGCGGTCGCGGAGCGGGCTCCAGCGAAACGGCCCGCGGCGGGAGTCGGCGGCATCGTCATACGCGCCCGCTTGGGATCCGGGCATCGGCGCGGTGAGGATCGTCGTCCACGGGCCGGCGACCACCCCGGGTTCGTCGGAGACGTGGCCCTGCGCCGCGGCGAGCGCGGTGCGCAGCTCCTCGATCGACCCGCGCTCCCGGGGACGGGGCCGCAGCGCCAGATCGATGCCCTGGCCGAGTTCGCGGGGAAGATCCCGGCGCTGGCGGCGCAGCGGCGGCAGGTAGATCCCGAGGCGGCGCACCCGCGACGTCGTCCCCAGGTTCGGATTGACGCCGCTCAGCGCCTCGTAGACGACCAGGGCCAGCGAGTACAGGTCCGCCGGTGTGCCGGCCTCGAGCCCCTCGGCCTGCTCCGGGGCCATGTAGGCGAGGGTGCCGAGGACGTCGCCGGTCATCGTCAGCGAATCCCCGCCGATCACGCGGGCGACGCCGAAGTCGGTCAGCTTCGCCACCCGCGCTCGCGCACGTGAGCGGGCCGAGACGTCGGGGACGAGCACGTTGGACGGCTTGACGTCCCGATGGACCACCCCCTGGGCGTGAGCGTGCTCGAGCGCGTCGCACAGCGCGATCCCGATCGAGACGACGTCCCGATCTGACAGCCGCCCGTCGCGGTGCAGCTCGTCCAGCGTTGCCCCGCGGACCAGTTCCGAGACGAGATACGCCCCCTCGTCGTCGACCGCCGCCTCGTACAGGGTGACGATCGCCGGATGCGACAGCCGGGCGGCGGCACGGGCTTCGCGCTCGAACCGGCCGTCGACGATCCGCTCCCGAGCGAGGATCTTGACGGCCACGTCGCGATCGAGGCGCTCGTCCCGGGCGAGCCACACCGTGCCGAAGGCCCCCGAGCCCAGCCGACGCTGCAGCCGGTAGCGCTCGAGCACGACCGGCACCGGCGGCTGGTCGGCGGGTGGGCGGGGGGTCGATCGGGTGGACTGGGTCGGTGTGCGCGTCATCCGCCCGGTGCGCACCTCGCTGGAGCTCATGAAGCGCTTTTCCACGCGGCGGGGGCGGTCCCTGCGCTCGGGCGCCGGCGGCCAAGCGCAGCCGCCCTCGTTGCACGCGACGTTGCCGATTTGCGAATCCAGCCGCACCGGCGGTCATACTGCTGGCTTTCACCGGCCCAGCAAGGAGCGGTACCGCTTGTCGTTCTTCGACGAGGTCGACGAACCACCTCGTACAGAGCCGCGCAGCA
>DATCFW010000036.1:0-4773 GCA_036509295.1 Solirubrobacteraceae bacterium
AACATGCCGGTCATCCGCGACCTGATCGTCGACATGGACGCGGTCCACTGGAAGAAGATCCAGCGGGTCACGCCATACCTCATCAACAAGCAGCCGGTGCCCGAGCGCGAGTACATCGTGCCCCACGAGAACATGGTGGACATCACCCAGACGATGGCCTGCATCCAGTGCGGCGCGTGCGTCTCGGACTGCCTCTCCATGGAGATCGACCCCCTGTTCATCGGCCCGGCCGCGCTGGCCAAGGCCTACCGGTTCGTCGGTGATCCGCGGGACGCCGATCACTTCGAGCGGCTCAAGGATCTCGCCGAGGACGAGCACGGACTCTACGACTGCACCCACTGCTTCAACTGCATCGACGCCTGCCCCAAGGACGTGGCGCCGATGAGCCAGATCATGCGCCTGCGCCGCCGCGCCGGCACCGACGAGAAGATCGTGGACCGCAACAACGGCCACCGCCACGAGGACGCGTTCGTCACCCTGGTGCGCGACTACGGCCTGCTCAACGAGGCCGAGCTGCTGCCGCGCAGCTACGGCGGCAACTCGTGGTTCGGCAAGTTCCATCCGGCGGCGGGCAAGGAGCTGCTGTCCTCGATCGGCACCGTCATCACCGGCGTCCTGCGCGGCAAGATGAGCCCCAAGATCGCCCTGTTCGGCCACAAGCTGCCCAAGGCCGAGCTGAACGCGCTGAAGAACATCTACACCACGGTCGAAGGCCGGCCCGAGCGCGTGGAGCTGAACCTGTATGTGAGTGGCTACGAGGACGATCCCGAGCCGGTCGCGGCCGCAGTGGGCTCCGGATCTGGATCAGGAGTGCAAGCCGAGTCCGCCTCGAGCGAAAGCGAGACGCCATGAAGGTCGCCTACTGGCCGGGCTGCGTGAGCCGCGGGTTCACGCCGGAATTGCACGGCTCGATGGCCAAGGTCGCGCCGCTGCTCGACCTCGAGCTGGTCGAGCTGGACCGGGCCTCGTGCTGCGGAGCCGGCGTCATCGCCGAGCACAACCAGGAGCTCGCCGACACCCTCAACGCCCGAACGTTCGCGCTGGCCCAGCAGACCGACGGCGAGCTGATGATGAACATCTGCTCCACCTGCCAGGGCGCGCAGTCCGAGTGCCAGGAGCGGCTGGACGCCAACACCGACTACCGGGACCAGATCAACCAGAACCTCGCCGACGAGGGCCTCAGCTATACCAAGGGCCTGACCAACAAGAACTTGCTGTGGCTGCTGGTGGAGGAGATCGGGCTCGACACCCTCAAGACCAAGGTCAAGCGCCCGCTCACCGACCTCAAGGTCGGCCCCTTCTACGGCTGCTACATCGTCCGACCGGTGCACCGCCTCGGGATCGACTCCGAGCATCCCCGCGACCGGTACATGCACATGGTGATCGAGGCGCTGGGCGGCACGGTGATCGACTACGCCGGCGTCTACAAGTGCTGCGGCTTCCCGATCATCACCATGAACAAGCAGGCGTCGCTGGCGATGGCCGGGCGCCACATCGGCGACGCGATCGACGCCGACGCCGACTGCCTCGTCGTTCCGTGCCCCCTGTGCCACCTCAACCTCGATCTCCAGCAGCCGGTGGCGTCAAAGCAGGTCGGCCGTGAGCTCGGGCTGCCGGTGCTCCACCTGCCGCAGCTGGTCGGCCTCGCGCTCGGCCTCGATCCCAAGGAGCTGGGGATGAGCAAGCACGTCGTCAAGCCGACGTCGGTGATCGACTGGTCGGCGTCGGTGGTGGCCGGCGCTCCGGCCTAGCCCGGGCTGCCCCCGGCCGCGGGCTGAACCAAGCACGAAAAAAGGCGCGAAGCCACAGAGCCTTCGCGCCTTCTCTCGCGTTGTTCCCTTGCCCGTCCCTCGAACCGCCGAAGCGGCTCCGAAGACCAGTTGGGAATAGTCTTCCCGCCCACGGGCTGGAATACGTCCCCTCAAGGGGGTGAACTTCGGGTGATCCGGGGTACATGAACGGGTGAGACGGCCTCACCCTTCGGTTCCCGCGCCGAGCCGCTGAGGGCGGCGTCACCGCTCACCAGATCGCGCAGATGAGCATCGCCAACCGTCAACCGATCGCCCTCGCGATCGCCCAATTCGAGGACATCGTCAACCGCGGCCTGGAGTCGCTGATCGACGGAGACCCGCACCTGCAGCTGGTCGCGACCGACGTCTCCCCGGAGCAAGATGGACGGAGCCCTGGCGACGCACGAGCCCGATGTGGCGATCCTCAACTTCGCGTCGCTCGCCAGCCCCGCCGATCTGCGCGACCTGCACACGCGGTTCCCCGCGGTCCGGCTGCTCGTCCTGGCCGACAACCCGTCCCCCGCCGAAAGCCGGCAGATGATCGGCTTCGGTGCCACCGCCTGCCTGGCCAAGAACACCGAGGCGCGGGACGTGCTGCACGCCATCTACCTCGCCTCGCGGGGCCTGCACGTGCTCCCGTCAACGGGCCAGGCGGTGTACGAGACCGCCGGCCCGACGCCGCTCACCCCGCGCGAGGCGGACGTCCTCGAGCTGCTCCAGAGCGGCAGCTCGAACGCCGAGATCGCCGCGACGCTTCACGTGGGGATCGAGACTGTCCGGACCCACGCCCGCAACATCTACCGCAAGCTGGGCGTGCGCACCCGGCGCGAGCTGCGCCCCACGGTCTGAGCCTGGAGTCCGCGCCCGGCTACGGCGCGATCTCGCCCGAGCCACGCCGCACCAGATCGGCCGACACCACGACGCGGCGCGGTTTACCGTCCTCGCCGTCGATGCGTTCGAACGCGAGCTGGGCGCCGAGCCGGCCGATCCGATACGGGTCGGTGCGCACCACCGTCACCCCGAGCAGCTCGGCCAGCTCGAAGTCGTCGAAGCCGACCAGGGCGATGCGATCGCGCGCCGGGCCCAGCGCGCGCAGCGTTCCCACCGTGCAGCGATTGTTGCCGGTGAAGATCGCGGTGGGACGGCGGGACGGCGGGCGGGACATGAGCGCGGCCACCGCCCGCTCGGCAGCCTCGGCGGTGCCGTTGCCGACCGAGACGAGCTCCGGGTCGATCGTCAGCCCGCCGGCGGAATGGGCGCGGCGATAGCCGGCGAGCCGTCCCCGGGCGGTGTAGAGCCGCAGGTCGTCGCCGACGAACGCAATCCGCGTATGCCCATGCCCGATGAGATGGGCGACGGCGCGACGACTGCTGGCCTCGTTGTCGGTGAGCACCGTGTCGGCTCTCGTCTTGGCCGGTGGGCGATCGAGGAACACCGCCCGGCTCTCGAAGCCGGACGCCGCCACATAGCGGTGGTCGGGGCCGGCGGGCACGATCAGCAGCGCATCGACGCGCCGGCGCAGGAGCGCGCCCACCAGCTCTCGCTCCCGGCTCGGGTCCTCGCGGGCCGAGCCCGTGATGAGCAGGCTGTCGCGGGCGCGAGCGCTCTCCTCCACGGCCTGGGCGATCGCCGAGTAGAACGGGTTGGCGAGATCCTCGATCACCAGGCCGAGCGTGTGGGACCGCGTCCCCTGACGCAGGCTCGCCGCGAGGTCGTTGCGCTCGTAGCGCAACGCCGTCGCCACCGCGAGCACGTTCGCGACGGTGGTCGGGCTCACCCCCGCCTCCCCGTTGATCACCCGGGACACCGTCTTGAGGCTGACCCCGGCGTCGCGGGCCACGTCGACCATCGTCGCTCGTGACGGCCGGTTGGCGGCGTTCTGGCGGCTCATGATGGTGCTGATCCCGGCCGGCACCCCTCCCATGACCGCCTCCGGTCCGCGAGCTGTGACCAGGTCGTATCTTGACAATAGACAACGTTGTCATCTAGGGTCAAGCGCGCAGTGACCACGACCCCCGGCACGCCGATCCTCGAGGCTCGTGAGATCGTCAAGACCTACGGCCACGTGCAGGCCCTGCGCGGCGCCCAGTTCACCGCCTACCCCGGCGAGGTGGTGGCGCTGATCGGCGACAACGGCGCGGGCAAGTCGACGCTGACCAAGATCCTCGCCGGCGTCGCGATGCCCGACGGCGGCGAACTCCTGTTCGAGGGCCGAGCGGTGCAGATTCCGTCGCCGGCGGCGGCGCAGGCGCTCGGCATCGAGACCGTCTACCAGGATCTGTCGCTGGCGGCCGATCTCGACGGCGCCGCCAACATCTACCTGGGCCGGGAGCTTACCCGGCCCGGCCTGCTCGGCCGCCTCGGCGTGCTCGACAAGCGCGCCATGCGCCGGCAGGCCGCCGACGCCTTCGCGCAGCTGGGCGTGGCGATCAAGGATGTCGACGCCCCGGTCGCCTACCTGTCCGGCGGCCAGCGTCAGGGCGTCGCCGTGGCCCGCGCCGCCGCGTGGGCGAGCCGGGTGATCATCATGGACGAGCCGACCGCCGCGCTGGGCGTGGTCCAGAGCGCGCGGGTGCTCGACACGGTCCGCCAGGTCCGCGCCCGCGGGCTGACGGTCATCCTGATCAGCCACAACATGCCCGAGGTGTTGGCGATCGCCGACCGGGTGGAGGTCCTGCGCCTGGGCCGGCTCGTGGCGACGTTCACGCGCGAGCAGGCCACGCTCGAGTCGCTGGTGGGGGCCATGACAGGCGCCGTTGAGCAGGCGGCGCAGCCGTGAGCTCAACCGGCGCCGTTGAGCAGGAGGCGCAGCCGTGAGCTCGCTTCCCCACGCGCAGCGCGACGATCCCGACGCGACGCCGGCGGACGCCGCCGCCGCGCCCGAATCCGGGTGGGCACAGTGGCGCGGACGGGTGTTCACATCGACCAGCCCGGTCTGGATCTTCCTGGCCCTGGTGGTGATCGTGACCGTGTTCTCGGTGAT